>JALUUN010000380.1 GCA_027021325.1 Planctomycetota bacterium | reverse complement strand
GGCCGCCGATGGCGGCGCCGTTGACCAGCACCGCGCCGTCGCCGATCACGGCGTTGTGGCCGACGTGGGCGCCGGTCATGAGGAGAACGCCGTCGCCGAGGACCGTGGCCTCGCCCTCGCCCGTCGCCCGGTGCACCGTGGCGTGCTCGTGGAAGACGCAGTCGGCGCCGATGCGGACGAGGCTTCGCTCGCCCTGGTACTTCGCGTCCTGGGGCGGACCGCCGAGGACCGCTCCGGTCCCGACCCGGCAGCGCGGTCCCAGGGTGGTGCGGCCCAGGAGATGGACATGGGCCAGGAGCCGGCAGCCGTCGCCGACCTCGACTCCCGGCTCGATGACGCAGCCCGGGCCGACCTCGACACCGGCTCCGAGCTCGGCCCCGGGATGGACCACCGCGGTCGGGTGGATGGCGGTCTCGGCGCGCGCCTCCTCCATGGCCGACAGTGTAGGCACGGCCGCCGGGGCCGCCGAAAGAGCCGCGGAAGAGGCCTCCATCCTTGGAATTCCCTTCGATGTTCTGCCACAATCGGCGGGGCCTTCTCGTAGGCAGAGGCGCCGGCGACTCCACCCTCCCAGGTGTTCCAGGAGTGAACCGGCGGGCTCGAGAGACTCCGTCCTGGAAAACCGTTGCAGATCCGCCAACCCGCCGTTCCCCGGGCTCCCCGGCTGCGGGCCGCCGCTTCCCTCCTCGCCGTCCCTGTCCTTCTGGCGTTCGCCGGAGCCCGGCCGCTCCGCGCCCAGGAGGGCCCCGGCGCGGTCCTCATCGAGGCCGATGCCGCCTGGATCGAGCCCGGCAGCGTGATCGAGCCGGCCTGGATCCTGGTCCGCGACGGGCGTCAGGTCTGGGTCGGCCGGCGCCCGCCGCAGGAGGCGCGGAACGCCCGCAGGGTCCGCTGGGAGGGGACCGTGGCGCCGGCTCTGGTGGACGCCTGGAGCGGGCTGCTGCCCGCTGACCTGGCCGCCGCCCGGGACAGCCGCCCCTACCTCGCGGTGCGCGACGCCCTGCCGGCGGATCTTCCCGGGGCCGACCCCGAACTCGCCGCCCGGGCCCGCGCCCAGCGTGCCGCCGGCGTGAGTGCGGTCTGGCTCGGCCTGCCGCGCTCGGGTCTGCACCGCGGTCGGGGCACGGCCGCGGTCCTCGGCGCCGCCGACCTGCCGGTGGCTGCGGGACGCGAGGCCCTGGAGTTCCAGCTCGGCGGGCGCAGCGACGTCTCCGGCAAGCGCCTGGCCGACGCCGAGCGGTTCGCAGCCCTCCTGGAGCAGGCCCTGGACTACCGGGACCAGCGGGAGGAGCTTCCCGAGAAGCTCGAGAAATACGCCCAGGACCTCGAGGACTGGAAGAAGAAGCTCGAGGAGTACGCGGGCAGGAAGAAGGAGCTGGAGGAGAAGGGCGACAGCGAAGGCCTGAAGAAGCTGAAGGAGCCCCAGCGGCCGGCGCGGCCGCAGCCGCCCGCGCGCAATCCCTGGTTCGAGCAGGTCCTGCGCGGCCTCGACGGCGAGCTGGCCTTCCGTGTCGAGGCGAACGACCTGTACGACCTGCGCCGCCTGCTGGAGATCCGCGAGGAGCACGACCTGGAGCTGGTCGTGGTCGGAGGCCGTGAGGCCGACCTCCTGGCCGAGGAGCTGGCCGAGGCGGAGGTTCCGGTGGTCCTGCCGGTCGCGGCGAACGCCCTGCCGCCGGCGCAGGAGGGCCGCTCCCTCGTCGAGCGCTACCGGCGTCTGGTCGAGGCCGGCGTCGAGGTGGCACTCGCCAGCGGCGGCAGCGGCACCGGGGCCGGCCTGCTCCTGATCCGGGCCGGGGAACTCGTCGCCGGCGGTGCCGATCCCGAGGCCGTCTGGGCCTCCCTGACCACGATCCCCGCCCGCCTCCTCGGCCTCGAGGAAGGCCACGGCCGCCTTGGCCGTGGGCGTGCGGGCGACCTCCTCCTCTTCCAGGGCCGGAGCCCCTTCGACGCTTCGCGCCCCTTCCGCGTCCACACCGCCACCCAGGGCTGGAAGCCGTGAGCGTCCTCCTTCTCTCTCTCGCCCTCGGCCTCGGTGCCGCCCCGCCGCAGGCGCCCGGCCAGCCCCTGGTCCTGCAGGCCGACGGCGTCCTGACCGCCGACGGCACGCTCCTGGAGGACGCCTCGGTCCTCCTGCGGGAGGATCTGGTCCTGGCCGTCGGCACCTCGGTGCCGGTGCCCCGGAACGCCCGTACCCGGCGCGTCCACGGCATCCTCGCCCCGGGACTGGTGGATGCTTTCAGTCAGGCCGGCCTGGCCGACGCCGCGGTCGAGCCCGCCAGGCGCCGGACCCCGGAACTGCGTGCCGCCGATTCCCTGGATCCCGATGCCGAGCTCTGGGAGCAGGCCCTGGCGGCCGGGGTCGGCGCCGTTCACCTCACGCCCCGGCCGGCGCGCCTGTTCTCGGGCTGGACCGCCCTCGCCCGTCCCGGCGCCGGAGGGCCCGTCCTTCTCCGGCCCCGGGCCCGCCCGGTGGTGTCCCTGGGCTCCCTGGCCTTCGATCGGGTCCTCGGCCCGACCGCCCTGGCCGGCCTCCTGGACGACTTCGAGCGCGAGGCCGGCGCCCTGGCGGCCTGGCGGGAGACCGGCGTCCTCGTCGTCGTGGACTCCGCCGAAGCCATCCAGGCGGCCCTGGCCCGGGCCCGGGAGCAGGACGTGGAGCTGGCCTTCGTCTGCCTCGGCGACTGGCCCGGCTACGCCGGCGCCCTGCCGGCCGGCTCGCGGGTCTGCCTGCCGGTCCTCGAGCCCGGAGCCTGGCCGGCGCGCCAGATCGAGGGCTGGCGCCTCCTGCACGGCCGTGGCCTGCGGATCGCCTTCGGCACCTTCGGCTCCCGTGCCTGGGCGCCCGGCGCCCTGCGCGACACGGCTCTGGCCTTCAGCCGTGCCACGGGCGACCCTGCCGCCGCCCTGGCGGCGGTCACCACCGAGGCCGCCGCCTTCGCCGGCAGCCCGCGGGCCGGCGCCATCGCCCCGGGGCGCCGTGCCGACCTGGTCTTGTGGACGGCCCACCCCCTGGACGCCTCGGCGCGCGTCCAGGCGGTCCTCAGCGGCGGCCGGAGTGTCCCGGTCGCCCCGCCTCCTGCCGACCTCCTCGAGATGCCCGGGGAACCCGAATGATCCTGTCCCTGCTCGCTGCCGCTGCCCTTGCCCTTCCCCAGGGAGAGGCGCCCCGCGTCCTCTATGCCGACCGGGTCCAGGTCGGGGACGGAACCGTTCTCGAGGGCGCGGTGATCACCCTGGCCGACGGACGGATCCAGTCTGTGGCCCGGGGCCCCGCTCCCGAAGGGGCGCTGCATGTGCCCGGCGCCTGGCTGACGCCGGGGCTCGTGGACGCCTGCTCGACCATGGGGGTCACCGCGGCGACCACCGAGGAGTCGAAGGAGGCGACACCCCGCATCCGCATCGCCGAGACCGCCGACCTGGACTCGGCGGCCTTCCGGCGCGCCTTGGAGAACGGCATCACGACCGCCTTCCTGACCCCCGACTCCGTGAACTGCATCGGCGGGCTCGGCGCCCTGGTCAAGACCGCCGGCGGTCCGGTGGCCGACCTCTTCGCGCCGGAGGCGAGCGGCGCCCGGGTCCTCGACCCCGAGGCCGCCCTGAAGCTCACCCTCGGCACCGAGACCTCGGCCGGCAACGGCCGGAGCGGCCGCAATGGCCCGCGCGACCTCTTCGGCCGGCGTCCGACGACGCGCATGTCGGCGGTCTGGATCCTGCGCCGCGAGTTCTACCGAGCCCGGGCCTGGATGGAGGCCCGGGAGAGGGGCGAGGCGCCGGAGGACCCCGACCTCGAGGTTCTGGCCCGCGCCCTGCGCGGCGAGATCCCGGTGCGCGTCCAGGCGCGCCGCGCCCACGACATCCAGACCGCCCTGCGCCTGCAGGAGGAGTTCGGCTGGCCGCGCCTGGTGATCGAGGAGGGGCAGGAAGCCTGGCGGATCCGCCATGTCCTCCAGGAGCACCCCGTTCCCCTGGTCTGTGCGCCCCTCTACGACCGGAGATCCCGCGGTCTCGTCCAGGGCCCCACGGCCGAGGATCTGGCTGCCTGGGTGCGGCCGCCGGCGGTCTGCTGCGAGGATCTGGGGCACCACGACCACGATCTCGGCGCCGCCTTCGACGAGATCTACTCCATCGAGACCGAGTCCGGCCTGCTCCCCCTGAGCGACGGCGTCCTGGGCGTGCTCCTGGCCCTCGCCAGCCCGCGCTACGGCTGGGAGTCGGCGAGCCCGGTCGCCGCCCGCGGCCTGCCCCTGGGGCGGCGTGCGGACTCCGGCAAGCCGACTCCGGCGCAGCCCGCCCTTCTTGCCGCCGCCGGTCTGCCCTTCGTTCTCGCCTCGGTCGAGGCCCACGACACGCCGGAGAGCGCCGGCTCCCTCATCCAGCAAGCGCGCACCGCCGTCGCCTGGGGCCTGGATCCGGCCCGGGCCCTCCAGGCCGTCACCTCCGGCCCGGCCCGCCTCCTGGGCCTCGACGAGCGTCTCGGCCTGGTCGCCGCCGGCCGCGATGCCGACCTCGTCCTCTGGTCCGGCGATCCCCTGGACGCCGCCTCCCGCCCGCTCCTGGTCCTGGTGGACGGCCGTGTCGCCGTGGACCGGCGTTGACCCGAACCGCTCCCGAGCCTTCGTGATGATCCCGCTTCCCCGCACCTTCCCGCTCCTCGGCGCGGCCCTCCTGGCCTCGCTTCCGGGCGTCCTTCCGGCTCAGGAGAGCGGCTCCGTGGCGATCCGCGCCGGCCGCATCCTGACCGCCGAGGGGGTCCTCGAGGACGGCCTCGTGGTGATCCGCGACGGCCGGATCCAGGAGGTCGGGCCGGCCGCCGAGATCGAGGTTCCTTTCGACATCCTCCTTGAGGAATACCCTGAGGGAACGCTCTTCGCGGGCTTCGCCGAGGCTCACACCTCGAACGGCCTGGACCGGGCGAACGAGAACGTCCCGGTGACGCCCTTCCTCGACGTCCGCGACTCCCTCGATCCGGTCTCGGTCTTCTTCGAGGAGAGCCTGCGCCAGGGGGTGGTCGCCCTCGGCGTGATCCCTGGTCCGAACACCGTCATCGGCGGACGCGGCCGAGTGGTGCGGCCCTGGGGCATGACCGTGGAGGCCATGACCCTGGCCGCGGACATGGGCATGAAGATCGCCTTCTCGCCGAAGTCCGGATGGAGCCGGAGCAGCCAGCTGGCCGAACTGCGCGAGGCCGAGGCGGCCCTGGTGGACGCCCTGCGCCGCAAGGGGCAGGAGCTCCTCGACCGCAAGGAGGAGGAGGCCCTGCGCAAGAAGGTCGGGCTGGAGGTGCGCGAGCCCCGGCCGGACGGCGACGACGCCGATGAGGCCGGGGGGTTCGTCCGCTTCGGCGAGGACTTCCCGGGCAAGGAGCTGATCGGCGAACAGGACCTGGACGAGACCCAGCGCGACCTGGTGCGGATCCTCAACGGCGACCTGCGCCTGTGGTGCTGGTGCGCCGAGCCGACCGATGTGCGCAATGCCCTGACCTGGCTGCGCGAACACGAGCTCCTGGAGCACGCGGTCTTCGTGGTCCAGGCGCCGTGCTGGCGGGTCGGAGCGGAACTGGCCGAGAGCGGCCGCCCGGTGGTTCTCCACTGCGACAGCCGCCGCGGCCTCTGGGACGTGGAAGTGGATCCGGTGACCCGGAAGGAGAGGCGCTGGTTCGCCCCGAAGCAGCTCCTGGACGCCGGCGTCCGGATCCTGGCCGTGGGCTCCCAGCCCGGGCGCATGGGCCCCGACCGCCTCGCCTACCAGGCCGGCGTCCTGGTCCGCGAGGGTGTGGACCGCAGCCGGGCGCTGGCCGCCGTCACCTCGGCTCCGGCGGCGGCCTGGGGCCAGGAGGGGCGGATGGGTGTGATCGCTCCGGGCGCCCAGGGCACCTGCGTCCTCCTCGACGGCGACCCCCTCGACCTGCGCAGCCGCGTGCTCAAGGTCTGGAGCCTCGGGCTCGAGATCTACGACCGCCAGAAGGACGAGCGGCTCCAGCGCCTGCTCCACGGAGACGCCGAATGATCGCCGGTCTGCTCCTGGCCCTCCCGGTTCTGGCCCTGCCTCAGGGGGGCCGGCCGCTGCCCGAGCCCGAGCTTGCGGTCCGGGCGGCGCGGATCCACGTCTCCCCGGGCCAGGTCCTGGAGGACGCCTGGCTCCTGGTGGGGCAGGGGCGTGTCGCCGGCTACGCCACCTCGGAGGCGGAGCTTCCTCCCTTCGTCCCGGTTCTGGACCTCGGCGAGGCCGTGCTCATGCCCGGCCTCGTCGCCGCCGACAGCACCTTGACCGGTGCCGGCCCCCAGGGCGAGCGTTCCCTCGCCGCCCATCGCCGTGCTCTCGACGAGTTCGACCCCTTCGCCGATCTGCACACCGTTCTCGAGCGCGGCGTCACGACCTGCTACCTGTCGCCGGACCGCAATCGTCTGGTCGGCGGCCGCGGTGCCGTGGTCAAGACCGCCGGACGCCAGCGTGTCCTGCGCGCCGAGGCGGACCTGCGCATCAGCCTGGAGGGCGGGCGCAACGCCGCCGGGCGCTGGTTCCGGCCGCCCATGCCGCCCTCCTCGGAGAATCCCCTGGAGCCGGCGCGGCCCCAGCCGCCGGGCAGCCGGGCGGGGGCGCTCCTGGCCCTGCGCCAGGACTTCGAGCGTGCCCGTTCCGGGGGGATTCCCTGGTCCGACCTGCATCTGCGCGCCCTGGCGGAGTTCCTGGAGGGACGCCCGAGCCTGCGCGTCGCCGTCGAGACCACGGGCGAGGTCCAGGCGGCCCTGGACTTCGCCGCGGAGCAGGGCCTGCCCGTGATCCTGGACGGCGCCACCCGCGCCCGGGACCTGCCCGGCCTCCTGGAGGGGCGGGAGGCGAGCCTGATCTTCGACGTCCCCCTGTTCCTGGGCGACCCCGGGGACCTTCCTCCCGACTGGGAGGAGCCGGGGCCCGAGGCCCTGGCCGGTCTCGGCGGCGACCGCCTGGCCCTCGGGGTCGGACGCCACGGCCGCTGGACCATGCTCCTGGAGGCGGCGCAGGCGGCCCTGGACTACGGCCTCAGCCGCGAGGACGCCCTGCGCGCCATCACCTGGAGCCCGGCGCTGCTCCTCGGTGTGGCCGACCGGGTCGGCGCCCTGGCTCCGGGCTTCGACGCCGACTTCCTGGTTCTGAGCGGGGATCCGCTGGAACCCGGCACCCGGGTGCAGGAGGTCTTCGTCGAGGGCCGGCGCGTCTTCCAAAGCGAGGACTTCGCCCTCGAGGAGTTCGAAGACGCCGTCGTGATCCGGGCCGGCACCCTCTGGCCCGGGGATGGCCCGCCCAGGACCGGCGGGGTCGAGGTGCTGATGGCCGGCGGCCGGATCCTCGACTTCGGCCGTGCGGTGGCGCGGCCGCCCGGCGTCCGGGTCCTGGACGCCGGACCGGAGGCGCACCTGACCCCGGGCTTCGTGGACGCCCGCAGCCTCTTTCCCCTGGCCTCGGCGCGGCCGGAGGCGGGGGCGGCCCTCGGACTCCTGGCGGCGGGCACGCGCTGGAACCCCGCCTGGCAGGCCCTGGCCCGCTCCGGGGTGACGACCCAGGTCATGGCCTCCTCCTCCCTGGGGCAGGGCACGCTCGCGCCGATCGTCAAGACCTCCGCGGTCCTTCCCGAACAGGCCTTCCTCGAGGACGAGGGGGTGGTTTTCTTCGACTTCACCGGCAGCAACCGCACCGGGCGCAGGGAGCAGATCCAGGGGCTGTTGGACCAGGGCCGGCGCTACGCCGAACAGTGGAAGAAGTACCGCGAGGAGCGGAAGAAGTGGGAGGAGGAGCAGGCGAAGAAGCGCGCCGAGGAACGGGCGAAGGCCGAGGCCGAGCTGCGCAAGCGCCTGGCCGGCGGCGAGACCGTCCGCAAGGAGGAAAGCACCGCGGAGGAGAGCGATCCGAAGCAGGACGAGGAAGCACCGGAGGAGGAGGCGGCAGCGAAGAAGGATCCGATCAACGGGCTCTGGGAACTGGTCCTGGAGCACGAGATGCTTCCCGAGCCGATGACGGTGCACGTGCGCCTGAGCCACGAGAAGGAGCGCGTCCTGGCCGTGATCTCCCTGCCCGACATGCCCGAGGCCGGGACCCAGGAACTGGAAGGGACCTGGGACGAGGCCAGCCAGACCATGACCTTCACCCAGCACACCGAGGTCGGCCCGGTGACGGTCGAAGGCGTGGTCGAGTCCGAGGATCTCATGCGCGTGACGATCTCGGTGGGTGCGCTGGGCAGCGCCGAGTTCGAGGCCCACCGCATCGAGTACGACGACTCCGCCGCGGCCGCCCTGCAGCTGCCGCGCAAGCGCCGCGGCAAGAAGGAGGGGCCGCAGCCGCCGAAGACCGACGCCCGTCTGGAGGGCGTGCGCGCCCTCCTCGAGGGGCGGGCGGTGGCCCTGGCCCGAGCCCGCCGCGGTGACGAGATCCAGAACGCCGTCGAGGTCCTGGGCGGCGCCGGGATCCCCTTCGCCATCCTCGAGGGGGACCAGGCCCTGGACCGGGCCGGGCTGCTCCGGGAGAAGGGTGCCGGGGTGGTCGTGCCGCGCGAGCTGGTCCAGCGCCGCGATCAGCGCGAATGGGTGCCGGCGGCCCTGCTTGCGGCCGAAGGGCTTCCGGTCGCCTTCCAGTCCGCCTCGCCCCGGGGCGGCCGCTTCCTGGCCCGGAACCTGGTCCTGGCGGTGCGCAGCGGTCTGGGGCGGGAGACCGCCCTGGAGGCCCTGACCGCCGGCGCCGCCCGGATGCTCGGCATCGAGGACCGGGTCGGCCGCATCGCCCGCGGTCTCGACGGCGACCTGGTCGTCCACGACGGACCGCCCCTCGAGCCGGGCACCCGCATCCTGACCGTCTTCGTCTCGGGACAGGAGGTCCCGAAGCCATGAGTCCGCTGCTCTCCATCCTGCTCCTGGCCGCCTTCTCGGGCGGCGGCGAACCCGCCGAGGCTCCGCTGCTGGTCCTCAAGGCGGCCAAGGTCTTCACCGCCGACGAGGAGCTGGGCGTCATCGACAACGGCGCGGTGGTCGTCGCCGGCGAGCGCATCCGCTGGGTCGGGCGCGCTGCGGAACTGGAGGTGCCCGAGGGCGCCGAGGTCCTGGACCTGGGCCGCCGCTGGCTGGTCCCGGGCCTCATCGAGCCCCATTGCCACATCGCCGGCAGCCTCTCGGATCTCAACGACGGCGTCTACCTCACGAACCCGGACCTCAACAGCCACTGCACGGTCGAGCCCGGGCGCAAGGAGATCGGCGACGCGGTCGCGGGCGGCGTGACCTCGGCGCTCCTGATCCCCGGCTCGGCGGTGAACATGACCGGCTTCGGGATGCTCGTCAAGATGGGCGGCCGTGACGTCGAGGAGATGGTGGTGCGCTCGCCGGG
>JALUUN010000379.1 GCA_027021325.1 Planctomycetota bacterium | reverse complement strand
TCGGCCGGGCCACGCTCCGCCAGGCGGTCCCCGACCGGCCTTCCCTGCGCGGGCGTACCGTCTGGCTCCAGGCCTGGAGCGGCGGACGCACGAGCAACCTGCACACGATCCGGATCCAGGATTGAGGGACGGCCCTGCCGCGGAGACTCTGCGGCGGACTCCTCAGGAAAAGGCCCCGGGGACCGGTCCAGCGCGGACCGGCCCCCGGAGTTGTTCTGGTGCCGGGAACAGGAGTCGAACCTGCACGGGGTATGATCCCCACTTGGCCCTCAACCAAGCGCGTCTGCCAATTCCGCCATCCCGGCCGGTTGGGGGAGGCAGATTCTAGCCCGTCGCCGGGACCTGTCCAGAGGCGCAGGACTACTCGAAGTCGAGCCGCCCGCCGAGGAGGAACTCGGCCCGCTTGCGGTCCACCTTGAGGCTGGCCGCACCCCAGACCAGGGCCTGGAGAGGCAGCAAGCGGTTGCGCTCCGCCTCGGTATAGGCCGGGAGCAAGCGTTCCTCCTCGGCCCGGTCCTCCCGCCGCAGGGCCTCGATCACCGCCTCCTCGAGCTGCGCCTCCTCGGCCGGGTTCAGGACCGGTTTGCCGGGGAACAGGCGGCTGCGCTCCGCCGCCTCCACTGCCGGCCGCCGCGGCGCCCAGCTCTCACGCCGTTCCATGAGGAAGCGTTCCAGGGCCAGGTCACGGGCCAGCTGGTCGAAGTAATAGGCGGCCTCGTCCGGCTGCAAGTAGAGGAAGAGGTTGGCGCTGCCGCGGCCGCGAACCAGCCCCTCCAGGGCCTCCTGGAAACCCTCGGAGGCCGAGAGCTTCTCGCGCACGCGCGCCTCCCGGGGGCCGATGAAGTAGGTCTCCATGAGCTGCTCCATGTAGCGATAGGAGTTGCCGAAGACCACGGCGTTGGCAGCCGGTACGCGGCCGATGAGCAGCTCTCCCGTCCCCGGGATGGCGCGCGAGGCGAAGGACAGGACTTCGCCGCCGCCACGCAGCTGCACCGTGGTGGCTCGGACGTCCTCCCGGTCGGTGAAGCGGGCGTAGTTGAGGCGGAAGAACTCCTCGATCTCGGCGAAACGGTCGCTGTCGCGCAGGGTCGCGAAGACGCAGAAGACCGGCATGGCGCTGCCGTCATTGGGAACGTCACGCGGGTCCGGCGCGTACTCGAAACGGCGCATGGCCAGATAGAGGCCCGGGTTGATGGAGGCACCGATCTCCTGCAGGAGGTGGGCCATGCCCTGGTACTGCCCGCTCTGCACGACGGCCTCATCGAGCAGCCGGCGCAGCTCCTCGTCCAGGGTGCCCTCGAGCTGGATGAGGACCCGCGCCGGGTCCCCGGAGATGGCTCCGTAGAAGAAGGAGTCCGCGGGCACGAACTCAGCGAACTTCTTCAGGCGGCTGACCTCGAGAGGGGCGCTCTCGTACCAGCCGCGCTGGAAGTCCGTGGCCTTGGAAACGTCGGTCTCGCCGGTGAAACGCGCCTCGAAACGGTCGCCGGGGCGCAGGTAGCCGGCCAGGTAGCGAAGGATGCCGCTGTCCACGAAACGGTTCAGGGCGCGCTCCCAGGCGGCATCGCTCGCGGGATCGGGCCAGCGCCCGAGCTGCTCCCGCAGCCGCTCATAGCGCAGGAAGATCTCGACCGGCTGGTCCGCCTCGTCCAGGTAGGCGGTGACGTTGTCGTAGAAGACCGAAGAGGTGGCGAGCGAACCCTCGCCTGCCGTTACCAGGAGGTTCCGGGCGCGATCCAGCCACTCCTCGCTGGTGGACAGGAGCAGGACGTCGCGGATGCGCGCCAGGTAGGCGTCCTGGAAGCCGAAGGGTTCGAACTGCGGCAGACGGTAGCGGCCCTGACCCAGGGAGGCGATCCCGAGGGACGCGGGAAGGCGGTCGCGCACGAAACCGTAGTCCAGGAAGGCGACGCCCGCCTTGACCTTGAAGGAGACCCGGAGCATGACCATGCCGTCGAAGTCCGAGTCGAAGCCGATGGGGCCGCGGCCGGCCAGGGCCACCTCCCGCAGCAGGTCGTCCTCAAGGCTGAGGCCCGGCGGC
>JALUUN010000378.1 GCA_027021325.1 Planctomycetota bacterium | reverse complement strand
ATCCGCGGCGTCGCGGCAGGGCCGCGTGTTGCCCGCCTGCGCGAGGAGCGCGGCCGCGAGGTCCCGGGCGGGGAGGAGGTCGGGAAGCGGCGCGTGGGGCTCGCCCCGGAGCCGGCAGGGCCCCCGGCAGGCCCGCGCCTCGGGCTGGACCGCGCTCCGCCGGCGCGGGTCGAGGTTGTCCCGGAGGTAGACGGTGATCGGCTGCGGCGTGCCGGAGGTCACCTCGACGAGGCTCCGCGCCTCCGGGTGCCCCCGCATCGCGTTGCCCACCACGTCGGCCTCGATGCGCCAGGCGGGGCTCCCCCGCCCGCCCCCGCGGCCGAGGCGCAGCCCGTAGCGGGTTCCGTAGAGGAGGTTGTTGAGGAAGCGGACCCGGGTCACCCCCGCGCCCCGGTCGGCGCCGTTGACCCGCGGCACGCGGTCGTCGAGGGCGGCGAAGACGTTCCGGAGGAAGACCACCTCGCCGACCCGACCGGTCACCAGCGGACCGAAGGCGTGGTGTCGGCCCACGCAGCGGGCCCCGGGGCCCGGGCAGTCCCGCGCCGGATCCCGGCAGGGCCTCTTCGGCACGTCGGAGCAGACCCGCCCCTCCGCGGGCGACCGCAGCCCCTCGTAGAAGAGCGAATCACGGATCACCACCCGGCCCACGGGCCCGTCGTAGTCGTGGATGGAGAGGAGCTCGTCGGTGCCCCAGGCGACGCTCAGGTGCTCCAGCAGGACGCGGTCGGAGGCGGAGATCTCGATGGGGTCCGTGGACCAGGGCGAGCGGGAGCCCTCGCCGAGCCGCAGGTCGAGCTGCCGGAGGATCACGTTCCGGGCCCGGATCCGGACGGCCTCGTCGGTGATCTGGATTCCCTGGCCGCAGGGCGCCGTGCTCCCGTCCACGGTGACGTCGTCGTGCTCGATCACGAGCGGGCGGACGAGGCGGATGCGGCCGCAGACCCCGAAGGTCACGACGCGGCGACCGGCGGAGAGGGCCTCCCGGAGCGAGCCCGGCCCGCCGTCCTCGAGGGTGGTGACCACCACCCGGCTGCCCCCCGCCCCGCCGGTGATCCCGGCGGCCGGGTCGGCGGCGGACGGCGGGACGGCACGGGAGAGGCAGGCCGGGCCGAGGGCGAGCAGCGCGCCCGCAGCCAGGCCGGCCGCAGTGCGGAAGCGCATGGGAGGACCCTCCTCCCGGCGTTGCGATCGGGGCATCGCCGGGCAGGGTAGGTCATCGGCCGGTCGCCACCCGGGGTGGAGCCCCCCGCCATGGGGGGCGCGGACCCGCCCCGCGGGCCTACGCCGGCCGGATCCTCCCCCGCACGGGGATCCGCTTCGGCCCGCCCACGAAGCTCGCGTGCAGGAGCTCCACCGGGCCGGCGAGCTCGATGTGCTCCACCCGCCGCGCGAAATGCCGGAAGAAGAGCTGCAGGTCGAGGCGGGCGAGGCTCGCGCCCAGGCAGAAGTGCTCGCCGATGCCGAAGCCGAGGTGGGGGTTCGGCTTCCGGTCCACCCGGAAGGCGAAGGGATCGGCGAAGACCTCCTCGTCCCGGTTGGCCGAGGGGTAGAACAGGGCCAGGGACTCCCCGGCGCGGATCCGCCGGCCGCGGATCTCGCAGTCCTCCACCGCGGTGCGGACGAAGTGGATCACCGGCGAGGTGAAGCGCACGATCTCGTCGGCGGCGAGGGACACGAGCCCCGGATCCCTCCGGAGCTTCTCGAGCTCGCCCGGGTGGTCGAGCAGCGCGAGCAGCCCCCCGGAGATCGCGTTCCGCGTGGTGTCGTGCCCCGCCACCATGACCAGGAAGAAGAGGGAGAAGAGCTCGAAGGGCGGCACCGGGCCGCCGTTCAGGCGCGCATGGGCGAGCACCGTGGTGAGGTCGTCCCGGGGGCGGGCGCGCCGGTCGGCGAGGAGCTTCTGCAGGTACTCCGCGGCCTCCCGGAGGAAGCCGAGGCGCTCCTCGCGGGTCTCCCCCTCGCGGCGGAACTCCGGATCCTCGAGGCCGAAGTTCTCGTTCGTCACCCGGAGCACGAAGTCCTCGTCCTCCCGCGGGATCCC
>JALUUN010000377.1 GCA_027021325.1 Planctomycetota bacterium | reverse complement strand
TCCCCCCGTCCCCGGGGGCAGGTGGCCGGTTCTCTCCCCCTTTGCCCAGGAACCTCCCCCATGGTCCCCTCTCCCCCCGGGCTCCCGGCGCCGCGCTTCCTGCTCCCTGCTCTCGCGGCGCTCCTGACCCCTGCTCTGAGCGCCCAGCAGGCTTCCTTCACGGACCGGACCGTCCCCTCGGGTCTGGTCCTGACCCACACCCTGGATCCGGTCTACGCCTTCGATCCCATGCGCCTGCGTGCCGGCGGGGCGGTGGCGGACTTCGACCGCGACGGCTGGCCGGACGTCTTCCTCCTCGGCGGCGGCGGCATCCCCGACGCCCTCTTCATCAACCAGGGCGACGGGACCTTCGTGGACGAGGCTGCCTCCTGGGGGGTGGACCGGATGCACCACGGCGTCGGCGCCTGCGCCGGGGACTACGACGGCGACGGCTGGATCGACCTCTTCATCGTGAGCTACGGCCCGGCGGGGCAGCCGGAGACCACGGGCGCCCATCTCCTCTACCACAACGAGGGCAACCGGAGTTTCACGGAGACCGCCGCCGCTGCCGGCGTCAACCGCACGAACCCCTCGGCAGTGAGCGGCTCGAGTCCGGTCTTCGGCGACTACGACCTGGATGGCGACCTGGACCTCTACGTCACCGCCAACTCCCTGGGAGCAGGCAACTACCTGTTCCAGAACCAGGGCGATGGAACCTTCGTGGACGTGACGGACACTGCCGAGGCCGACGAGAGCGGCGTCAACGGCTTCGTTCCGACTTTCGCCGACATGGACGGCGATCTCTGGCCGGAGCTGATCGTGGCCGCGGATTTTGGAACCAACCGCTACTACATCAACGACGGCGACGGCACGTTTTCGCGGCCGGCCGCGGATCCCGATCGCTTCACGCAGATCAACGGCATGGGTCTGGCGATCGGCGACTACGACGGCGACGGACTCCTGGACTTTACGATCACTGGCGTCTACAGCGGTCCGGGGACCGGAGACGGCCTGTTCCTGAATCTGGGCGCACACCAGTACCTGGAGAACGCCCTGGCTGCGGGGGTGGACAACGGCGCCTGGGGCTGGGGCACAGCCAGCCTGGACTGCGACAATGATGGCTGGATCGACATCTACGAAACCAACGGCTGGCCCGGCACCTACGAGTTCGAGAACGACCGGCTGTTCCTGAACAACGGCGACGGCACCTTCACCGAGGGCGCCTACGCCGCCGGGATCGACCACGTCGCCATGGGCCGGACCATTCTGCGCCTCGACTACGACCGCGACGGGGACGAGGATCTGGTCCTCCTCAGCAATCAGGAGCCGGCGGCGCTGTACCGCAACGAGAATCCGGGCGGCTCCCCCGGGCTCCGTGTGCTCCTGGATACGAGCCGCAATCCCGGGCTTGCGCCCGACGGCTTCCAGACCCGGGTCGAAGCGGTGGTCGGAAGCCGCACCCTGGTGCGGTATTTGGACGGGGGCAGCAGCTACCTTGGCACCCACGAACCAGCCCTGCACTTCGGCCTCGGCCACCACGGCCAGGCGGAGATGCTCACGGTGTACTGGAACGACGGGAGCCTCAACCACTTGGGCCCGGTACCGGGCGGCGTCGAGCTGACCATCCAGGCCGGGCCGCCCTTCGAGGCGCCGGAATCCATCGCCCGCGGCCAGCAAGGGGAACTTCGGGTCTCGAAGCTCCGCTCCGGCGACCGCGTGGCCTTCCTGGCCTCGACGGCGGGCACCGGCCTCGGTCCGGACTTCGGGCAGGGACCGAAGGCTGCCCTGAACCTGCTCCGGCCCCTCCGCCATCTCGGGACGCTGCGCGCCGACGCCCAGGGTGTGGCCACGCTGACCCTGGATGTCCCCTCGACCTGGCCGACGGGGCCGCTCTACGTCCAGGCGGTGGTCCTGGAGAAGGACCGGCCGGAGAGGACGGGGGTGCGGGCGGTGGAGGTCCTCCCCTGAATCTGGCCCCATCCGCTGGATCACTTCCGGGCCGGAAGATCAGGCGGCGAGGTCCAGCGCCGCCCGGTAGGCCACCTTCCAGCGCAGGAGCTCGGCCGCCGTCCA
>JALUUN010000376.1 GCA_027021325.1 Planctomycetota bacterium | reverse complement strand
CCACCGCTGGGTCGCTTCGGGCGGCCGGGTCCTGGCCGAGGACGAATTCCTGTTCCTCCTCTTCCCGGGCGCCGACGGCTCCCGCCTGCTCTCCTTCCGCTGGCGGATCCGGCCCGCGGGGGCGCCACTTCGCTTCGGCGACACCAAGGAGGGGACCTTCGCCCTGCGCCTGAACCCGAGCCTGCGTCTGGAGGGGCCGGTGGCCGCCGGCCGGGCGCGGACGGCGACGGGCGTCGAGGGGGCGGCGGTCTGGGGGGAGCGTGCGCCCTGGATCTCCTACTGGGGCCCGGCACGGCGCCGTCCCGGCGACCGCGAGGCGCCGCTTCTGGGCGTCACTCTCCTGGACCATCCGGACAACCTGCGCCATCCGACCTGGTGGCACGCCCGCACCTACGGCTTGGTGGCGGCGAATCCCTTCGGCCGCCACGACTTCGAGGGTGCTCCCGAGGGCAGCGGCGACTTCGTCCTCCCTGAGGACAGTGAACTCGTCCTGCGCTACGGCCTCTACCTGCACCGCGGCGGGCCCGAGGAGGCCGGCGCCGGGGAGGTCTGGCGCGCCTGGGCCGCCTCTGTCCCCTGAGAGGGCCGGCCTCAGGCCCGGACCGCCGGCTCCTTCCGCTCGAGGAGCCGGAGGTCCTGTACCTCCACGGTCACGACGCCATGCTCCTCCCGCGGCACGCCCTCCAGGAGGTAGGGGCCGGCGGTCAGGAGCCAGGGAGCCAGGCGCCGCCAGGCCCGGGGGAAGAGGACCGCCTCGTAGAGGGCGGTCGTGTCCTCGAAGGAAAGGAAGCCCATGGGATCGCCCTTGCGGGTGCGGATCGGCTTCTGGGTGACCTGCCAGCCGACGAGGCGCACCGGCCGGTCCACGTGGCGCCGGAGCTCCCGCGCCGGGACCGCTCCGCTCCGGTGGATCGCATCGCGGAAGAGCTCCAGGGGATGGGCGCTCACGAGGAAGCCCAGGGTCTCCATCTCCAGATGCAGGAGGCGCTCGCGCGGGAACTCCGGCGCCGGCGGCGGACGCCGCGGCGGGAGGGCGGCCTCGGCGAAGAGGGATCCCGGGGCGGTCCGGGGATCGGCCCGGCGCCGGGCGTAGAGGGCCGCCTGGCGCAGGCGCTCGGCGCGGTTCAGGCCGTCAGGCAGGCGGTCCAGGGCGCCGGCCCGGGCCAGGGTCTCCAGGACCGCCGCCGGAAGGGGCAGGCGCCCGACCAGGTCCTCGACACTTGCGAAGGGTCCGCCTCGCTCCCGCTCCCGGAGGAGGCGCCGGACCCAGGACAGGGACAGGCCGCGGATCCGGCCCAGGCCCACCCGCACCGTCCCGGCGGCGCCCTCGAAGTCCTCGCCGGCACGGTTCAGGTCCGGCAGCTCCAGGCGCAGGCCCATGCGCCGCGCCTCCGAGAGGTAGGCGAAGGTGGAGTAGTAGCCGCCCTGGTTGCGCAGCACTGCGGCCAGGAACTCGGCCGGATGGTGGGCGCGCAGGAAGGCCGAGCGGCAGGAGACCTCGGCGTAGCTCGCCGAGTGGGCCTTGCAGAAGGAGTAGCCGCTGAAGGACTCGATCTGGCGCCAGAGCTCGCGGGCGGCCTCCTCCGGGGCGCCGCGCCGGCGGGCGCCCTCGAGGAAGCGCAGGCGGTAGGTCTCGATGTGCTGCCAGGAGCGCTTCTTCGTCATCGCCCGGCGCAGGCCGTCGGCCTCGGCCGCCGTCATGCCGGCCACGCGCTCGGCGATCTTGAGGACGTCCTCCTGGTAGGCCATGACCCCGAAGGTCTCCTCCAGGAGCTCGCGCAGTTCCGGCAGCAGGTACCAGGACTCGTCGTGGCGGCCGGTCCGGCGGACCTCATGGTAGCGCTCGATGTAGGCCTGCATCATCCCCGACGAGGAGATCCCGGGGCGGATGATGGAGGAGGCCGCGACCAGGACCTCGAAGCTGCGGCAGCGCAGCTTGCGCAGGAGGCTGCGCATGGAGGGGGACTCGATGTAGAAGCAGCCCATGGTGTCGCCGCGCTCCAGGAGCATGCGCGTGCGCGTGTCGGCGACCGGGTCCACATGTTCGAGGTCGAGGCGCAG
>JALUUN010000375.1 GCA_027021325.1 Planctomycetota bacterium | reverse complement strand
GTCTCCGAGCCGCACCTGCCCGGAGGGTGGCCGGGCAGCCGGGGTCGGCCGGACCGGCCCCCCGGCCGGCGGCGAGGCGGCAGCCCCCGCCGGCGCCAGGGGCAGGAGTCGAGGTGCCGGGCCGGCCGACGGAGGCCGCGCGCTCCCGGGCGCACGCCGCGGCCCTTCCGCGGATCCACCCGGGAAACGGCGAGCCGGGGCGACCGCCAGCTCTGCGAGATCGAGCTTCCCGGGGGGCTCCCGGATGCCCTCGCCCGGCGGCTCCCCGACCTCGGCCGGCCCGGCGAGGGGGACCACGGGAAGAGGCCGCTCCCGCGGCGCCGGCGGCGCCGGAGCCGCCGAGGCCAGGGCCTCGGTGGCAGGGGCCTCCGGCCGCAGGGCCGCGGCGGACGGGCGGACCTCCTCCCCGGAGAAGGCCGCGGCCCGAGGACGGGCCGGTCCGGCCGGTCCCCCCGGAAGCCGGCGCTCCGGGAGAGGGACGCGGGGCGCTGCGTCCAGGGCCAGGTCCGGTGCCTCCTCCTGCCGCACCGGGGCGGCCTCGGCAACCCCGGGCCCGGCCACCGCCACCTCCGGGAGAGCCGGAGGAACGGCCGGGAGCACAGAAGCCTCGGCCGGCGCCGGCGGCTCGGCGGCCCCCGCCGCCACCGGCGCCAGCGAGGCCGCGGCCCGCTCGACCGGCGGCAGGGCCGGGCCCGGGGGAAGTCCGGCGCGGCCGGGAGCCGGCGCCGGCCGGCCGGCGCGCTCCACGCTCCCCGCCCGCGGCGCCAGAGCCAGGGCCGAGGCCTCGCCCCGGCGCCGGGCCAGCGCCTCCGCGGGCGCGGCCAGCTGCAGATCCCCCGCCGATCCGGACCGCGGTTCGGGCAGGAGGCGCCCGGCAGCAGGCTCGAAGGCCACCGGGGTCTCGGCCCGGGCCGCCTCCCGGGAAGGCGGCCGCCGGCCGGGATCCGCCGCCGTCAGGGGCGAGGCCGCCGCAGCCTGCCGTCGCGGCACCGGGCCCGCCACCGGCCGCTCCGGCGCCGTCTCGGCGCGAGGCCGCCGCAGGACCAGGGCGGGTGCGTCCTCCGTCCGCAGGGGCAGGTCCTCCGCCGGGACCGCCACCTGCGCCGCCCGCGCCGCCGGGGCCTCCGCGCGGCTCCGCTCCAGAGGAACCGCCGACCGCTCCGGCGCCCGCAGTTCCGCCTGCGCCGGCCGGAGTCCGCCGATCGCGGGCGTCCCGCCCCCAGGCAGCGCGGCGGCGGCCAGCGGCGCCCGCTCCGGGGAAGATGGCGCAGCCGGGCCCGCGGCCCGGGCCTCCAGATGACCGGCCCGCTCGCGCCGGGCGCCGTCGTCGCGGCGCAGTTCCGAGGCGAGACGCACATGGAAGAGACGCTCGCCGCGGGGCAGCTCCACCGGCTCCGCCTCGGGATAGACCCTGCGGAACCAGAGAAGGAGCAGGAGATGGGCCAGAAAGGCGACGAGGAAGCACTTGTAGACGAGATCCACCGTGTCCCAGCGCCGCGCCAGCCAGGCCAGGAGCGCCAGCAGGAGGAGGCCGGCGAGGATGGTGAGGTCCAGCCAGCCGACGGGCCGGCCCGGGAGCGGAAAGAGCTCCAGGGAGCGGGCGCTCCAGAGGTCCGCAGGCCCGCCGTCCTCGGCCGTCGCGTAGAGGAGGCGGAAGCCGTCCAGACCGGGTTCGGGCGCGCGCTCGTCCCCGGGGCCGTTCAGGCTGTCCAGGGGAAGCGCAGGCAGCCACTCGCCCTGCTCTTGGAGGGCGCGGTAGAGATCGAAGCCGCCGGCGCCGCCCGGCCGGTCCGAGGCAAAGAAGAGGGAGCGCCCGTCCCCGGAGAAGGCCGGATCGCGCTCCTCGAAGGGGCCGTTCAGGGGCGCGAGGGCTTCGGCCGAGGGCTCCAGCGCGCCGGGCCGCGCCAGCCAGAGGTCGAAGCCGCGGCCGCCCCGGTTCGAGGCGAAGACCAGGGCCCCGGTGCCCGGCCAGGGGGCGGGCTCGGTGTCGTCGGCCTCCGAGTTCCAGGAACCGAGAGGCTCCGGCGCGCCGAACACGCCGTCCCGGTAGGGCGCACGGTAGAGATCCAGACCGCCGGCGCCGCCGGGACGGTTGCTCGCGAAGTAGACCCAGCCCGGCGCGAAGGCCGGGGCGGTGTCGTCCCAGGCCGAGTTCAGGGCCTCCACCGGCCGCGGGTCCCGCGGCAGGCCTTCCACCAGATCGGCGGCCCAGATCTCCTGGTTCAGACCGGGCCGGCCGACGGTGAAGAGGAGCAAGCGGCCGTCGGGACTGGAGGCCGGGTGGTCCTCCCTGGCAGCGGTGTTCACCGCCGGATCCAGGGGACGCGGCGTGTCCCAGACGGCATAGCGCAGTCCTTCCGCACGGGCGTCCTCGTAGACCTGGACGCCGTCGGTGAAGGGGCCACCCGCCTGCAGCCAGGGGCGGAAGCGGATCCAGGCCAGGAAGAAACCCGCCCCGAGAAGGGAGAGGACGAGGACGAGATTCTTCCCGGCGTGCTTCACGGCGCCTCCGGGATCAGCCGCCCTCCACCGTGGCGAGGCCCAGGTTGCTCAGGCCGGCGGCGTGGCAGAGGTCGAGGACCTGGACGACGTGCTCATAGGCGACGCCGCGGTCGCCGCGGATGGTGACCGCAGTCTGCGCGTTGCGCGCCGCCGCCTGCTTGAGGGAACGCAGAAGCTCCTCGGGACTCACCGCCTGGCCGTGCAGAAGCAGGCTCCCGTCCTCGAGGACGTTGACCACGATCTCGTCGGTGGCCACCGGCTCCTCGCCGGCGTGCTCCGTCGGCGGCAGGTCCAGCTCCACGGCCCGCTCCGGGTCGAGGAAGGTGGTCGCCAGCATGAAGAAGATCAGGAGCAGGAACACCACGTCGATCATCGGCGTGAGGTTCAGGCCCATGTCCTCCTGGGCCGGGTCCGGAGTGCGCAGGTTCACGACGCCTCCTGCCGTCCCAGCCGCCGCTCCACGAGTTCCACGTGCAGCTCCTCCGCGAGGCGGGCGAAGCGGTCGATGCGGCTCCGGAAGTGGAAGTAGAAGGCCTGGGTCGGGATGGCGATGGCGAGGCCGGCGGCGGTCGTGATCAAGGCCTGGCTGATCCCCTCGGCAAGCATCTCCGGCCGGCCGAGGCCGTCGCCCGTGGCGATGGTTCCGAAGGCCTGGATCATGCCCCAGACGGTGCCCAGAAGGCCGAGGAGCGGGGCGATGTTGCCGACCACGACCAGGGGCCGGAGGTTGGCGGAGATGCGCTGCAGTTCGCGCTCACCGGCGTCCTCCACGGCCTTCTCCAGTTCCAGGAAGGGAGCGCCCCAGTGCCGCAAGTGGGTCGCCAGGATGCGCGCCAGGGGGGTATCGCGCCGCCGGCAGAGTTCGAGGCCGGCGGCGATGCCGTCCTCGTCCACGGTCCGCAGGACCTGACGGCCGAAAGAGCGGGTCCCGAGGACCGCCCCGGTCAGGCGCAGGAAGCGCTCGACCACGTAGGCCAGGGAGACGACCGAGCAGAGCGCCAGGGGCACCATGACCGGGCCGCCGTCCAGGAGCATGTCGAAGAGGCTCTGGAGCCGGCCGGGCTCGGCCGCTTCCTGCAGCAGCGGATGGGGGAAGAGGGTGGGGATGGGGATGGCCATGGGGGTAGCCTCAGCCGCCGAGGGCATCGAGTCGTTCGCGGGCCGGACCGGCGTGGGCGGTCCCGGGGAAGCGCTCGAGAATCTCCTCGTAGCGGGCCCGGGCACGATCGGGATCGCCGAGGCGCTCCAGACAAAGGCCGGCCCGGTACAGGCCCTCGGCCACCTCCTCGTCGTGGCCGTAGAGGACCGCGACCTTGAGGAACTCGGAGAGGGCCGCGTCCATCTCGCCGGCCTCCCAGTGGAGAAGACCCAGACCGAGGCGGGCACGCGCCGAGAGCACCCCCTGGTCCCGGGCGAGGACCGCCTCGAAGGCGGCCCGTGCCGCCCGCGGGTTCCCCAGGGCGGCGAGAGCGCGGCCGCGCCAGAGCTCGGCCTCGGCGCGGTTCGGGAACTCCGGCTCGCGCCGCAGGAGTTCCGAGAGCAGACGCTCGGCCTCCTCCCACTGGCCGAGCTGCGCCCGGGCCAGGCCCTCCCGGAACAGCGCCTTGGGCAGGACCTCGTGCTCCGGCACCGCCTCCCGCAGGCGGGAGAAGCGCTCGGCCGCGCCGGCGTGGTCTCCCATGCGGAAGCGGGCCTCGCCCTCCAGGAACAGGCTCTCGCCCCAGAGTTCGTCCTCGGGATAGCGCTCGACGATCTCGGCGAAGGCGGCGGCTGCCGCCTCCAGATCGTCCTGGCGCAGGGCCGCGAAGCCGAGCTTGTAGAGGGCACGAGAGCGGACCGGATTCGGGTCCGGCTCCAGCGCCTGGCGATAGAGGGCGCGGGCGGCCTCGTCCTCGCCGGCCTCGAAGCGGGCCTCGCCGAGGAAGAAGGCCAGTTCGGCGTTCTCCGGCCGCGCCCCGGTCAGGCGCCGGATCGCCGCGAGGCGGGCCTCGCCCTCGCCGCCGCGACCGAGTTCCAGGAGGGCCCAGGCCTCCTCCAGGAGGGCGGCCGCCGCCGCGTCCGGGTCGGTCAGCCGGTCGCGGACTCCGGCCAGGAGAAGGACGGCCTCCTCGCCGCGTCCGGCCTCCTGGAGGGCCGAAGCGGTCACCCGCGCGGCGGCGCCGAGGCGTTCGGGGTCCCGGCATAGAGCGGCGAAGGACTCGAAGGCCGCCCGGGCGCGGTCGGGGTGCCCGAGGGCCTTCTCCGACCAGACCCGGAGCTCGCGCACCGAGAGCAGGAGTTCCGGCCGCGGCGACGGCCCCTCCTCGGGGACCAGGCGCGGCTCCAGGCGGTCCAGCCAGACCAGGGCGGGGCCGGACTCGCCGGTCTCGAAGTGACACCAGGCCAGTCCGTAGAGGCTGTCCTCGACCCGCTCCGAGGCCGGATAACGTTCCAGGAGCTGCTGCCAGAGCCTCCGCGCCTCGGCGTGGGCACCGGCCTTGCAAGCGGCGTCGGCGGCCTCGAAGAGCGCTTCGGGCGCCAGGGGATCTCCGCCCCACTTCCGGGCGAGTTCGACGAGGAGCGCCCGCCCGGCCTCGCCGCCCTCCAGCCGCCCCAGGGCCAGGAGGACCCGGGGACGGTGCGGCCCCTCCGGCCAGGCGGCGAGGTAGGCGCGCCAGGCGGAACGCGCCTCCTCCGTCCGGCCCGCGTCGAGCCAGGCGCGGCCCGCCATCCAGGCCGCCTCCTCGGCCTCCGCCGCCTCGGGCTGCTCCTGGAGCAGCTCCGCGAAGGCCCGGGCCGCCACTTCGGTCTCGCCCGCGAGGTACCGGCACCAGGCGATGCGCGATCGCGCCCGGCTGCGCCGGCCCGGATCGCCGGTCGTGGCCGCCACCTCCTCGAAGGCGGTCCGGGCCTCCGCCGGCCGCTCCCGGGCCAGGAGCGCCTCACCCAGGGCGAGCAGGGCGACCTCGCGGTAGGGGCTGTCGGGATGGGTCTCCAGGAGCCGGCGGGCGACGCGCTCCGCCTCCTCCGGCCGGCCGGCATTCAGGCTGGCCACGGCGGCGGCCTGCAGGGCGTAGTCCGAGCCGGCGGCGTCGTAGGCAAGAGCGGCCTCCTCGAGGCGTCCGAGCTGGAAGAGAGCGTCGCCGCGGGCCGTCGCCAGGCGGGCACGGAGTCCGGGATCCCGCGCCTCCTCCCAGGCAGCCTCGAGGGTCTGCAGGGCGGTCCCGGCCTCGCCGGCGGCGAGCCAGGCCCGGCCCCGCCAGTAGAGGACCTCCGGCGTGGCCCCGGTCTCCGGCCGGTTCAGAACCTCGACAGCAGCCCGGGCCTCCCCGGCCTGGAGGAGGTGGATCCCCTGCTGCAGACGCGCCTCGGCCCGGAAACCCGACTCGGGGAACTCCGCGGCGAGGCGCCCGAAAAGGGCGGCGGCCTCGGCGGGCCGGGCGAGCCGGCTGGTGGCGAAGGCGGCGCCGCGCAGGGCGGCGTCGGCGAAGGGCCCGCCTTGGACACTCAGGTAGGCCGCGCGCGCCTCCTCGGGCCGGTCCAGTTCCAGGAGCGCCTCGCCACGCAGGAAGCGGATCTCCTGGACCAGGGGGTCGCCGGCGTGGCGCTCCTCGAAGCGGGCCGCCAGGCGCAGGCACTCCTCCTCCTCGCCCAGGCGGAAGCGGCACCAGGTCAGGCCGTAGAGAGCGTCCCGCGCCCAGGTTTCGTTGTCCTCGGCCGCAAGAACCTCCTCGTAGAGGGGCGCCGCCTCGGAAAAGCGCTCCTGACGGAAGCGGGTCTCGGCGAGCAGGAAGGCGGCCGGCAGGTGGAGGTAGGCAGCCTCCTCGGAGCGCACCTGCTCGAAGGCCGAGGCAGCCTCCTCCAGACGGCCCAGGGAGAGGGCGCACTGCCCCAGCCTCAGGGCCGACTCCGGCCGGAACTCGAAACCCTCCCGTGCGGCCAGGAGGCGGTAGTGGGCGGCGGCCTCCTCCAGGCGGCCGAGTTCATAGAGGGAGCCGGCGACCCGGTAGCGGGCGAGATCGGCGCGCCCGTGCCTGGGATGCTTCTCCAGGAAGGAGGTGCCCTCGCGCACGACGAGCTCGTGCAGGCCCTTGTCGTAGAGCCCGGCCAGGAACTGGTACTGCTCGTCGGCGGGGTCCTGGAGGACCGGAAGCAACCCGAGGAGCAGAGGCAGGAGTCGTGCGAGGAGGATCATGGGGGCACGGGCACGGCAGGGCCCCGGGGCCTACGGCCCACGAAGCCCTTCGTGAGGGGACGGCTCCCTCAACTCTACCCCGGGACGGGCCGGGATGCGGGTCGCCTCCCCGGGCCGTGGGCGCCTCCCCAAGTCCCGTGGACCCCGGGCTCTGCGCCGGAGCCTCCCCCTGCCGCCGGCCCTGGGGAGCGGTTCTGGGGAAGGGGAACCGGGATCCGGGAGGCAGGAGCGGGCCTGGACCCTGCTCTCGCCGCCGGCCTATCCTCAGGCCGTCCCGGACCGTGACCATGCGCCTGGCCCTCCCGCTCCTCCTTCTCCTTCCCGGTCTGTCCTGCGCCGCGGACCGCGGCGGGAGGGAGGTGCCCGAAGCCCTGGAGTGGCTGCTCCCCGGCTCCACCCCCGAGAGCCGCCTGATCCAGGAGCTGGGCGAGCCCTGGCGGCTGCGGGAGACTCGCGACGGCACGCGCTATCTCACCTGGAGCTCCTTCGTCGTCGGCCTCTACGGCGGCCCCTGGCAGGACGAGAGCGAGTTCGTGACCTTCGTGGTCCGGGACGGCGTCGTCCAGGAGGTCCACCGCGGCCCCTGGTGGCGCGGCTGAGGCCGCCTCACTCCTCCGGCCCACGGAGTGGCCGGCGGGCGAGATGGTCCTGGTACTGGGAAACGGCGAGCCGCCCCTGCGGACTCTCCGGGCCGTAGTTCGCCTCGACAAAGTCCAGGTACTCCACCCAGGCTGCGTCCGCCTCCTCCCAGCGCTCCAGGGCCGACAGGCAGTGGGCCGACAGGCTGCGCCGGAGGGTCCGGTTGTGGAGGTCCCACTCCTTCTCCAGGACGGCCATGCCCTCCACTTCCCGGCAGGCTGCGAGCGCCTCCTCGAAGCGGCGGTTCATGTACAGGGCCGAGCCATGCTGCAGGACGACCGAGGCGCGGAGCTGGGGCGCGATGTCCTCCCGGGCCTCGATGCGCCGGCGCAGGGAGCTCAGGATCTCCAGGGTACGCGCCGGCTGGGCCAGACTGTCGATGGCGGCACGCCGGAGATCCACGTTCACGACACGCAGGTCGTCCTCGCCGAAGCGGGCCACCAGGTGTTCCCGGGCTGTGTCCAGGTACGCCCGCGCCTCCTCCAGCCGGCCCTCGGCCGCGGCCTGGACGCCGAGGAGGATGCGACAGCGCGCGGTGGAGGAGTGCCCCGGGCCGACGGTGTCCTCGAGGATGCGCAAGGCCTCCTGGCCGAGGATCGCGGCGTCCTCGAAGTCGTAGGCCTCGAGAGCCTGTTCGCCGGCGGCGAGGAGCGCCACGCCCACCTCGACATGCTCCTCCCCGACCGCCTCCTGGAGCAGGGCGAGGCCCTCCTCGAGGGCCGAGCGGGCCTCTTCGGGCCGGCTCAGGAGGCGCAGGATCAGGGCCTCCTGCACGCGGTGGGAACCCAGGCGGAAATGGCCCTCGGGGAGGCGCTCCTCGATCAGGCGGCCGGCCTCGTGGAGCTCGGCCAGGGCGTCCTCGAAACGGCCCAGGCTGCGGTAGATCCCCGCACGGTTCGAGTGCAGGCTGATGAGCTGCAGGCTGTCGTCTCCGAGGGTGCGGCGGATCCCGTCCTCGGTCTCCTCCAGGATCTCCAGGGCCTCCTCGTAGCGGCCGGCGAAGGCCAGGGATTCGGCGAGGTTGTTCCGGAGTCCCAGAACCCGCGGGTGGTCCAGGCCGGAGCGCTCTTCCAGGAGGTCCAGGGCCTCGCGGTAGATCTCCGCCGCCCCGGCTGGATCCTCCTGGAGCCGGCGCGCCTGGGCCAGGTGCTCCAGGGCGAGGCTCAGATCCCCTGGTGCCTCGGGGATCCGGCGGAAGGTCTCGACCGCCCGCGCGGCGGCGTGCTCGGCACGCTCGTAATCGCCGCGCAGGATCTCCAGGGCAGCACGGCCGTTCAGGACCCGGGCGTGGAAGCCGCCCCGTTCCCCGAGCGCCTCCGGTACCTGTTCCTCCAGGATCTGGAGCTCGGCGTCGCAGTCCTCGAGGCGGCCGAGCTCGAAGAGGGCACCGCCGCGCAGAAGGCGAAAGCGGAAGACCGGCGTCGCGGTCTCCCCGAGGAGTTCCCGGGCGAGGGCCAGCCCCTCTTCGGCGTAGGCGAGAGCCTCCTCGGGCCGCTCGGCATGGAGGCTGACCTCGGCCAGGGGGTCCAGGAGATCCAGGTACGGTTCCGGATGGCCGGCCAGGTCCCGGCGCAGGGCCTCGACCTGGCGGCGCAGGTCCTCCGCCGGCGGCAGGAGCCGGAGCTCGCCCTCGGTCGGGTCCCCCATCCGGATGAGCTGGACCAGCCGCTTCAGGAGGGAGGCCAGGGCTTCCTGGCCGGCCGCCAGCTCCTCGCTGAGCTCCTGCTCCTGGCGGGCGCCGGCCCGCTGCAGGAGGATCCCCGCCGGCGGCAGGGCCAGGAGCACCCCGAGGCCCAGGGCGGCCGCGGGATGCCGGCCGGCGGCCCGGCGCAGGCGCCAGACCGGGCCCGGCAGGGGCACCCGCGGGGTTCCGCCCCGGAGCGCGGTCTCCAGGGCGTCAGCGACCTGTGCCGCTTCCCGCGGCCGGTGCCGGGCCTCGGGTTGCAGGAGCCAGCGCAGCAGGCGGTCCGTGGAGCGGTCCAGGCCCGGGAAGAGCCGGCGCGGCGGCGGCGTCCCGGCCAGGATGCGTCGCCGGGTCTCTTCCTCGTCGCGGCCCCGGAACGGGTTGGCAAGGACGAGGAGCTCCAGGAGAGTGGCTCCCAGGGCGTAGAGATCGGTCCGCGCCTCCG
>JALUUN010000374.1 GCA_027021325.1 Planctomycetota bacterium | reverse complement strand
GCAAGGTGCGCAGGACGTCGGCCTCGGCCGCCGATCCTCGGGCCGTCAAAAGCGCCACGCGCCGCGGCCGCACAGGCAGGGGCCGCTTGCGCGCGGCCTCGAAGAGGCCTTCCTCCCGCAAGCGCCGGCGGAGTTCCTCGAGGCGCCGCGCCAGATCCCCGGCACCGACGTCCTCGACCCGCTCGAGGATCAGGGAGAGGCGCCCCTGGGGTGGGTAGAGGTTGAGGCGACCCCGGGCGCGCACCCGCCGCCCTTCCTCCAGGGGACAGAGCAGCGCCCGCTGAACCTGACTGCGCCAGAGGATGACGTTCAGGACTGCGCGCCCGTCGCGGAGCTTGAAGTACACGTGCCCGCTGCTCCGGTGCGGCCCCGTGTACTCGAAGACCTCCCCCTCGACCCAGACCGTTGCGATCCCGGCGTCGAGGACCTCCTGGATGCGCTCCAGGAAGACCGCAACCGGCAGGACCTCGGACTCCGCGGCCCGGTTCACGGCCCCTTTCCGGAACCGGCCTCGACGTAGGGCGCACCGGCCGCCCGCCACGCTTCGAGGTCCTGGCCGGGCAGGTACAGGCGGTAGCGGTCCTCGTAGAAGGGCAGCCGCCGCCCCCCTTCCAGGATGGCACCGTCGCGCAGGAGGAGTTCGACGGTGCCCGTCGGGTGCAGGCGGATCTCCAGGGAATCGGCTTCCAGGGTCTTCACCAGACGGCCGCCGGCGTCGTACCAGGGGATCTGGACCAGGCGGAGACGCCCGCCCTCCAGGTCGCCCAGGGCGGTCAGCCGGTAGTAGCCGTAGGAGCGGGGCCGCGCCAGGAGCTCGTCCACGGCCTGGCGCACGGCCTCGACCGCGGGGTTGCGCACCGGCTGCACGGCCTCGGCCAGGGGCGTGGCGGATTCCTCGTCCCGGGCGAGCTCCGGCCAGTGGGCGAGCCAGGCGGCGACGTTCACCTCCGTGAGGTCGATGCGCGTCCCTCCCGGCGGCAGGGCGAGACGGGTGCTGCCCCGCCGGCGGTAGCCATCGCGCAGGCGGAGGACCAGGGTCGCGGTCATCCGGTGCAGTTCGAACTCGGCCTCGGCAGCCTTCACCAGGCCGTCCAGGAGGTCGTCCTCCCCCCACTCCAGGAGGGTCACGTCCTCGAGGACCGGAGCGCCCTCCCGGCGCTGGCCCCGGGTGAAGCGCAGGCGGTGGTAGCCGTCCGAGGCCAGGAGCCCGTTGAGAGCGCCCAGCCAGGGATCCTCGGCCTCCAGGAGGCCGGCGGTCTCGGCCGGGGAGGCCTCTGCCCGGCCCTCCTTCGCCGCCGGCTCGGCGGCCGGCGTCGCGGCCCCGGCGGCCGGCGCTTCGGCCTCGAGCCCGGCGGCGGCCCCGGACGGGCGCGTACCCAGGACCTGGAGCAGGCGGAGGGTCTCCTGTTCGCGCTCGAGCAGGCGCTCGGTCAACTCCAGGAGGCGCTGGCGTTCCTCGGCGCGGGCCGCGGCCTCCTCGCGGCGCCAGCGCTCCAGGTCCTCCGCGTCCAGCCCGGTGGCGGGAACCTGGACGTCCACCCGGGGTGCCGGGATCTCCAGGGGCGGCAGCTGGACCTGGACCGCCTCGGCCGGGCGCGACCGCTCCCAGAGGGCCAGGCCGAGGATTCCGAGGCCCAGGCCCAGGGCGAGACCGGCAGCGGCGAGAAGCGGCGCCAGCCAGGGACGCCGCGCACGGCGCTCCTCCTCGACCTGACGCAGGTGGTCCAGGAGGGCCGCCTGGACCTCGGCAAGGTGCCGGAAGGAACGGTTGAGGGCCTGGACGTCCCGGACCCGAAGCAGGCTCCCCATGCCCGGCTCCGGACCGGCAGGCTCCAACTCGCCGCGGCCGGGGCGATCGGGAAGGTCGGCGGGAGGCTCGGTCATGGTCGGAGGGCGGCGGCGCTACTCGCGAGCGCCGGCGGGATCCAGAAAAGCGCGCCGTTCGCGGTCGGTCCAGGAACGGGCCTCCAGTCGGAGACGGCGCCCGTCCCGCTCCCATTCCACCTCCTCCCCCTCCGGAAGGCGAGCCCCGCGCAGGAGGAAGCTGCGCAGGCCCGCCTCCGGAGCGGTTCCGGAGCCGCCCGCCCCCAGCGTGATCCAGAGCAGACGGCGGTCCGGGCTGAGGCCCGCCGGAGGGGCGCCCAGAGCCTTCCAGACCCCCTCCGGAGATCGGAGTCCGCCGGGTTCCCGGATCTCGGCCGGAGGGCCGAGGAGATGCAGGCGCAGCAGGTGCTCCTCCTCCGGCAGGCCCAGGCGCTGCTTCAGGATCTCCTCCTCGCGGTACGGTGCAAAGGCCGGGTCCGCGCTCGGGACCGGCAGGGGCTCGGCGATCACCCGCAGCCCCCGCTCCGCATCCTCCCCCACCCAGGCGCGGCGCACTTCGGCCCCGGTCTCCACCGCCGACGGCTCCGGGCGGCCGCCGCAGCCGGCCGCCAGAACCAGGAGGATTCCGGAAAGGGCTCGGGCCCGGGAGGAGGCGCGTGCGCTCCCGTCCCGGGCCCTGCCGGCACCCCCGTTCAGCGATCCCTCCACAGGCTCCGGTCGTTCTTGTTGTTGTTCCACCACTTCGTCCAGTCCAGAGGGTCCCGGAGGTTCTGGCCGGTGAGAACGGAGAGAGCGCGGATCATGGGCTCGCGCACCACCCCGTAGATGCGGGCACTGGTCGTGTCCTCGAGGTTCGAGGCGCGGTTGTGGTAGGACTCCAGGCGCTTCACGAGGACCTCCACACAGTCCCTGCGGATGGCCCCCGGGGCGTCCCCGAACTGGGCCAGAGCATTGCCGGCGGCGGCGATGACGCCCTCGTCCTTGTAGTCGAGGAGATCCACGAGTTCCTTCCACTGGCTGTAGTCCTTGGTGTAGCCCACCTGTTCGACGCACAGCGCCCGGAACTCGACGTCGCGGTTGAAGCGCTTGTCCTCGAAGGCACGCCAGAGATAGGGCGGACCGTCCTCTCCCATCTGCCCGTAGGCGTAGACCGCCGCCTTCCACAGGCGCAGGTTCGGTTCCGTCGGGCGCTTGCGTGCCACGAAGACGTCCCACACGACTCTGGCGATCTCCGCCTGCTTCTTGCGCAGGGCCTTCTTCTCCTTCTTCAGATCCGAGGCCTTGCCTTCGCCGATCTCGAGGAGTTCGTCGATCTCCTGGATCCTCTCCGCCGCAGCGCGGTGGCGCTGGACGAGCTCGTCCAGGATCTGCAGGCAGCGGCCCTCCTCGCCCTTGCCCTTGAGCTTGTCGCGGAACTCCTCGAACAGGTCGTCCAGGTCCTCGGGCTCCTGGAGCAGCACCGCCGGCGCAAGGGCCGTGGGCGGCGGCCCGGCGGCCAGGGGAAGAAGCAGGAGCGGAAGGACGAGCATGGCTGGACTCCAGGGACGGGTTCAGGACGGAGGCAGGTGGATGGCCTCCAGGAGGGGGCGGAGGCGGCGGAAGACCGGCCCGGCAGCCCCGGGATAGTCCTCGCGGATTCCGAGGAGCCGGCGGACGGGAAGGAGCCCCTGGACGGCGTTCGTCAGGAACATTTCCTCGGCCTCCCGGGCCTCAGAGGGCAGGATCCTGCCCTCGCGGACCGGAATCCCCGCCTCCCGGCAGGTCCGCAGCACCGCCTTGCGGGTCACCCCTTCCAGGATACCCCGGTCCGGAGCCGGGGTTTCGAGGCGCCCCTCCCGCCAGAAGAAGACATTGGCGGCCGTGCACTCGGCGAGGTCCCCTTCCACCGTCGGCAGGAGGGCATCCCAGGCGCCGGCGGCCTCGGCCTCGCGCCGGGCAGCCTCGGCCTGGACCCGGGAAACCGTCTTGGCTCCGCAAAGGGGATCGCCCGGATCCCGGCGGAAGCGGCTCCAGTGGAGGTCCACCTCCGGCGGCGGCGGCGGGAGGGGGCCCGCGGTCCAGAGGCGCACCGTCCCCTCCAGACCGCGCAGAACCGTGTAGCGGACCCGCCAGGCCCCAGGAGCCTCCCGGGCCAGGAGCCTCTGGAAGGCGGGAAACTCCTCGGCGAGGCCCCGTCCCTCGAGATCGAGTCCCGTCAGGACCGCGCTCCGCTGCAGCCGCGAGGCGTGCTCCTCGAAGCCCGGAGCCGGCTCGCCGTCCACGGCCACGAAGGCCTCGAAGATGCCGTCGCCCCGCAGGACGCCGGGCAGGGTGGCGGGCAGGACCGCCTCCGCGGGGTCGCAGCGCCGGCCGTCCACGTGGAGGAGGCGGATGCCGGCGTCCAGGAGCCGCCCCCTCACGCCAGCGCCTCCTCGCCGCGCAAGGCGGGAAAGAGGGAAGCCGCCTTCCACAGGGTCTCCTCCCACTCGCGACCGGCTTCGGAGTCCCAGACGATGCCCGCTCCCACCCCCAGACGCAGGCGCCGGCCCGCGGCCTCCAGGGTGCGGATGAGGACCGTGGCGCGGCCCCGGGCCTCGGCGCCGGGCCGCCAGTAGAGGAAGCTGCCGCAGAACGCCCCTCGCGCCCGGCCCTCCAGGGTGGCAATGGCCTCCAGGGCCCGGATCTTGGGGGCGCCGGTGACCGAGGCCGGCGGGAAGGAGGCGGCGAGCAGACGGCGCAGCCCCCGGCCGGGATCCCAGCGGGCGCGGACCACGGCCTCGCGGTGGTGGACGCCAGGAAGACTGCGCACCGAACCCGGGTCCGGGACGGCGACGCTTCCAGGACACGCCACCCGGCCCAGATCGTTCCGCGCCATGTCCACGATCATGGTCAGCTCCGCCCGCTCCTTGGACGAGGTCTCGAGCTGCCGGCGTTCGGTGGCATCGGCCCCGGGGTCGCTGCGCCGGGGGGCGGTGCCCTTGATGGGCCGCGTCTCCAGGAGGTCGCCGCGGACCTCGAGGAAGAGCTCCGGCGAACAGGAGAGGAGCGCTCGCCCCCTGCCGTCCCGCCAGAAGGCGGCGTGAGCCGGCCGGCAGCGGTGCAGGAGGTGGCGGAAGAGGCCGGCGGGGTCGTCCGGGCTCTCGCCCTCGAAGAAACGAGCGAGGTTCGCCTGGTAGAGCTCCCCGGCGGCGATCCACTCCTGGAGGCGGCGCACCGCTTCGATCCAGGCCCGGCGCGAGCCCTGCGCCTTCAGGAGCGGCTCGACCGGAACGGGAGGCGCCACCGGCCGCCGGCGCAGCTTCTCCCATCGCTCCCGCGCCGGCCGCGGATCGGGCACGGCTACGAGCAGCCGCGCCCTGCCGCCGTCTTCCCGGAGGACGGCCTGGCGATAGCGTCCGAGGCAGAGGTCCGGGAGCCAGACCCCGCCCGGGGGCACCCAGGGCCAGGCTTCGAAGAGGTGGCCGGCCTCGAAGCCGAGGTGGCCGTACCAGCCGCAGCCGGCCGGCGCCTGCGGATCGGCCGGGATCCAGTCCTCCTCGTCCATCCGGCTGCAGGCGGCCTCGAAGGCCGCCGCAGCGCCCCGGGGCCAGGGCCGGGCCCGGCTTCCCTTTCGCGCCTGCGGACGCACCCGTCCCTCGAGGACCCGGTCCGGGGACCAGGCCAGGATCGTGTGGGCGCCGGCGCGCAGGAAGACCGGACGCTCCGCCGGCGCCAGCCCCCGGAGCAGATCCTCGAGGGGCGCGCAGGACCCTTCCCAGACGACCCGCTCCCGGTAGCGCGGCATGGCGGCCTATCCTAGGCCGGCCCCGGCTAGGATGGAGCCATGGCAACGGAGCTGGCCCGGGACCGGGAGGCCTTCCTGACCTGGCTCCAGGAGGTGCGTCAGGCCAGCGCCCACACCCTCCGTGCCTACGGCCGGGACCTGTCGGCCCTGGAGGCCTTCCTCGAGAAGGAGACCGGCCGCAGGCCCCGGCGCGAGGATCTGCGGCCGCCGCTCCTGCGCCTGCACCTGGGAGACCTGGCCGCGGCCGGCCTGCGCCCTTCGACCCTGGCGCGCCATCTCTCGAGCCTGCGCTCCTTCGGCCGCTGGCTCCAGGAGTCCGGACGCCTGGAGACCGATCCCACCGCCGGGCTGCGGGGTCCGAAGCAGGGCCGGCGCCTGCCGCGCTACCTGGAGGAGGACGAGGTGGAGGCCCTCCTGGCCGCCCCCCGCGACGAGGACCGCTTCGGGCTCCGGGACCGGGCCCTGCTGGAGACCCTCTACAGCACCGGCTGCCGCGCCTCGGAGCTCACCGCCCTCGACGAGACCGACCTCGACCTCCGCCGCGGGCTGGTGCGCCTCCGGGGCAAGGGGCGCAAGGAGCGCCTGGGCATGCTCGGTGAGCCGGCGGTGGAGGCCCTGCGCCGCTACCTCGCCTGGAAGGCCAACCTCGGCCTCGACCGGGGTCCTCTCTTCCTGAACCATCGGGGAGGACGCCTGAGCGACCGCTCCCTGCGCAGGATCCTGGACAAGTGCCTGCGCCGGGCGGGTCTGGAGCGCCACTGCAGCCCCCACACCCTGCGCCACTCCTTTGCCACTCATCTGCTGCGCCGGGGAGCGGACCTGCGCACCGTCCAGGAACTGCTCGGCCACGCCAGCCTGGGCTCGACCCAGATCTACACTCATGTCTCCCTGGAGGGCCTGCGCGAGCTCTACCGGCGTGCCCATCCCCTGGCGGGCTGAGAGGAGCTCGGCAAGCCTTCCGGCGCCGGTCTGGGAAGTTCCCGCCGCCTGGGGCAGGCTTGTGGCAGGATAGGAGCAGGAACGAGAAAGCACCCGGCGGATGCCTCCGCCGGGTGCGACTGGTGACCCCAAGGGGATTCGAACCCCTGTTGCCAGGATGAAAACCTGGTGTCCTAGGCCAGACTAGACGATGGGGCCGGTCCCTCGCAGGGCATCCTGCGAGGAACGGGGCGAAACCTTAGGCCCCGACCCTGGGAGTGTCAACCCGCCCGCAACCTTCTTCCCGAGTCCCTCCGCCGCCCGCCCGAACCGCTGTGTCCACCCTCCTCGCCCTCCTGCTCGCCTGTCCCTCCGCGGCCGCTCCGCAGGAACCGCCGGTCCTCGACCTGGTCGAGGTCCACCTGCGCGGCACCGACGAATGGCTCCTGCTCCAGACCCTGGCCACGGACCTCGACGACCACCATCCGCCGGGAGCGGACGGAAGCGTCTGGCTCTATGCCGACGACGCCGAACAGGCGCGGCTGCGCCGGGCCGGGCTGCGCCTCGAGGTCCTGCAGGAGGATCTCGCCTCCTTCTACGCCGCCCGCGCCGCCGCCGATGCCGGAGCGGCCCGCGGCCTCGGCGGCTCCATGGGCGGTTTCAAGACCCTGGCCGAGATCGAGGCCGAGATGGACGCCCTGGCCGCGGCCTGGCCCAACGTGGTCTCGCCGCGCTTCAGCGTCGGCCAGTCCTGGGAGGGGCGCGACATCTGGGCGATGCGCGTCTCCGACAACCCGCTGAGTGACGAGCCCGGCGAGCCCAACGCCTGGTTCGACGCCCTGCACCACGCCCGCGAGCCGATGTCCGGGGAATCGGTCCTCCTCCTGGCCGAGTACCTGGCCTCGAACTACGGCGTGGATCCCGAGGTCACGCGGCTCGTGGACACCCGCGACATCCTCATCCTCCCTTGCGTGAACCCGGACGGCTACGAGTACAACCGCCAGACCAACCCCAACGGCGGCGGCATGTGGCGCAAGAACCGCCGCGACAACGGCGGCGGCAGCTTCGGCGTGGACCTCAATCGGAACTACGACTGGGAGTGGGGGCCGCAGTGGAACGGGTCTTCCGGCAATCCGAACAGCGACATCTACCGGGGGCCGGCGCCCTTCTCCGAGCCCGAGACCGCCGCCCTGCGCGACTTCCTGGCCCAGCAGCCGCCGGTGACCGCCATCTCCGCCCACACCTACAGCAATCTGTGGCTCTGGCCCTGGGCCTACCACACGATCTACACGCCGGACGAGGACACCTTCCAGTACTACGGCGGCCAGCTTGCCGCCACCAACGGCTGGGCGGCGGGCACCGTCTGGGAGGTCCTGTATACCGCCAACGGCGACGCCGGCGACTACCACTACGGCCAGCACGGCACCTGGGCCATCAGCCCCGAGATCGGCAGCAACGGCGACGGCTTCTGGCCGGCGCCCTCGAGGATCCCGGGCCTCTGGGACGCCGTGCGACCGGGCTACCTCCTCATGGCGCGCTGGGCCGGGGCCTGGGTGGAGCAGCGCGGCAGCCTCTGGACCGAGGTCCTGGGCGACGGCGACGCCGATCTGGAGGCCGGCGAGACCTGGCGCCTGGACCTGGACCTCTGGAACGACGGCGCCCTGGTTGCCACCGGCGGCGTGACCCTGCGCAGCAGCGCCCCCGAGGTGCAGGTGGACCTGGATCAGGCCCCCTTCCAGCTCGCACCGCGCAGCGGCGCTCTCGCCGGCCCGCTGCAGGTGACCTTCGCCCCCTCCGCCGAGGCCGGCGTCGGCTACGTCCTGGAGCTGGATCTCGAGTGGGAAGGCGAGGTGACGAGCACGGAGATGACGGTCTTCCTCGGCAGCGAGCGCATCCTCGCCCTCGACGACATGGAGGCCGCAGACTTCGGCTGGACCGTGACCAGCACGGGCTCCAACTACGGCTTCGAGCGCGCCGATCCCGAAGCGACCACCAGCAGCGGCCAGACGGTCCAACCCGGCGACGACCACACCGCCGGCGCGGGCCGCCTCTGCTGGGTGACCGGGGCGGCCGCCGGCAGCTCCTCGGGCACGAACGACGTGGACGGCACCACCACCCTGACGAGCCCGCGCTTCCGGGCCAGCGGCTTCCCGCACCTCCGCCTGGAGTACGCCCGCTGGTTCGCCAACCTCCCGGGCAGCGCCCAGGACGACCGTCTGGTGGTCGAGATCAGTGCCGACGACGGCGCCACCTGGACCCTCCTGGAGGAGACGGGCAACGCCAACAACTGGACGGTCGTGGGCTTCGACCTCGAGGACTTCACGCCCTTGAACGACCGCATGCGCCTGCGCTTCACGGCCGCCGACGATCCGAACAACGATCTCACCGAGGCCCTGGTGGACGACCTGGTCCTGAGCACCCGCAGTACCCTCCCGACCCTGGGCGCCTGGGGCCGCGTCGCCCCGGGCACCCAGGTCCAGCTGCGGATCCACGGCCCCGCGGGCGTCCCCTGGCGCGTCCAGTACAGCCTGACGGCGGGCAACGGCGTCCCGCTTCCCGGAACCGAAGGCCTCTTCTACCTGACCGGGAGCGTCCGCGACCTCGCCTCCGGCTCCCTGGACGCAGCGGGCCAGGGGGAACTCCTGGCCCAGGTGCCGGGCAACCCGGGCCTCAGCGGGCGCACCGTCTTCCTCCAGGCCCTGGTGGACGAGAACGGCCCCGAGGCGGCCTGGAGCAACCTCCTCAGCGTGGAGATCGAGTAGGGCCGGCACGGCCCGCCTCCTCGAGGACCCGGGCGCAGGTCTCGTACTCGGCGGCGAGGGTCTCGACAAGACCTCCGCCGCCGAACTCCTCCGGCAGGAGCGGCAGGGTGTAGGTCTCGACCTCGAAGTCCCCGATGCCGGCTCGGAGGGCAGCCTCCAGAGCCTCGCGCCAGGGGGTCGC
>JALUUN010000373.1 GCA_027021325.1 Planctomycetota bacterium | reverse complement strand
CCATGCACTCGTCCTTGACCAGGGTCGGCACCGAACACAGGGTGAAGCCGCGCTCCTGCATGTGGCGCACCGCCTGCTGCAGGACCGCATGCTCCAGCTCGGCGAGCCCGCCGAGGAGCAGGTAGTTGCGGGTTCCGGCGATCTTGACACCGCGCGGGATGTCCAGGACGCCGAGGAGCTCGCCCAGTTCGACGTGGTCACGGGCCTCGAAGGGGAAGGACGGGGGCTCCCCGACCCGCCGCAGTTCGACGTTGGCCCGGTCGTCCCTGCCGTCGGGCACTCCGGGCGCGGGAGGCATGGGCAGGAGCAGGGCGAGCCGCCGGACCTCGGCGGCGAGCTCGCGTTCCTGCGCCTCCAGTTCCTTGAGACGCGTCTTGCGCGCCTTCTGCTCCTCCAGGACCGCGTTCCGCTCCTCAGGCGTCAGACGCCCCAGCTCCCTGGAAGCGGCCTTGAGTTCGGCCCGCAGGGCCTCGACGCGGCCCAGGAGCTCGCGATGCCCGGCGTCGGCCGCCAGGAAGGCATCCACGTCCACTTCCAGGTGCTTGCGCCGCGCCGCCTCGCGCACGGCCTCGGGATGCTCGCGTACCCACTTCAGATCCAGCATGACGGCGCTTCGCTCTTCGGGGCTACTCGATCCAGCCGGTGTCCAGGTTGCCGAACCAGGGGTGCTTCTTCAGCACCAGCCGCAGGGGCGGCAGCTCCTCGGACTTCAGGCTGAGGTTGGCGTCGCCCGGATAGAAGGCGCGGTTCCAGTCCTCGTTCGCCTCCTCGATGGTCGGCTGCTCGAGCACCGCGCTCTTCCCGCCCTTGGCAAAGACCTCGATGCCGAAGAGCGGCGCCCCGACGATCCGGATGTAGCGCTCGCCGGCGGCGCCGGCGACGTGGGCGGTCCGGCCCTTCAGAGTGAGCTGGCGGCCCTTGAGTTCGTGTTCCACGACCAGGGTGAAGGGCTTGCCCAGCTCCAGGACCGCGGTCTTCCCGGCCTCGACCTCGACCGTGATCTCCTGCTCCCGGGGCGGGATCACCAGGCACTCCCCGCCCTTCTTCTTGTCGGCCAGCCGGCCGAGCTTGAACTTGTAGCGGCCCACCGGGACCTCGAGGACACCCTTGCGGCCCATCAAGGGATCGAACTCCAGGCCGGCGAGGGCGGAGAGATCGCTCTCCAGGACACAGCTCACGAGTTCGACGCCCCGGCCCAGTCCCTGCATCTTCACCTGGATCCGGCCGGTCTCGGGCGCCACCTCACGCAGCTGCACGACCGAAGCCTTCTCGTAGTCGTCCACCTGGAGTTCGAACCAGCGCCCCTTGCCGTCGGTGATCCAGCGGCTGAAGGGGCCGCTGTGCCGGCCCTTCCCCAGGAGGACGCCGTCCATGCGGTGCAGGAACCAGCCCTCCAGGAAGCCCCAGCCGCCGACCGGCTGCCGGTCCATGGGGTAACCGAATTCCCCGTCGCCGTTCAGGTCGTAGATACGGATCTCGCCGTAGTCGGTGTCGGCGGTGCGCACGCCCACCGGGCGGTAGTAGAAGATGGCGAACTCGTCGGTCGGGGCGACGTTGAACTCCCAGCCGTTGAAGAGGTCCCGCTCCTGGCCGCCGGCGATCATCAGAGCGCAGGGCACCGCGGTTCCGTCCTCGAGCTTGCGCTCGAACTCCACCGTCACCGGCTTGACGCTGAGCTTGAAGGGTCTCGACTCGCCGCCGCCCCCGTCGAGGGCGTACTCGTTCCGGTCGATCCGCTTGAGGTAGACCTTGGGATCGAAGAGAGGCAGCTCCGCCGCAGTCCCCGGCTCATCCACCGCCCAGCGGATCCAGGTCATCCGGTTCATGTCCGCCAGGTCACTGGCGTGCGCGACCTTCTCCAGATCCCGATCCACCTCGAACTCCAGGCCGTAGCTCTTCCACTCCGCTCCCTCGGCCGGCGGAATCGGGTCGCGCGGCTTCGCCGGCTTCGGAGCATCCGGATCCGGGAGACCCAGGACCGCCCGCATGGCGCGCTCGGTCTCCTTGACGTTGCGGTAGAAGGGATCCCTCCTCAGGTCCAGCTTCTCCCGCGCCTCCAGGCAGCGGCTGTAGAAGCGCAGGGCCAGCTCCGGATCCGCCGAGTGCTCGTTGAACTGCGGATTGAAAGCGGTCCCGGCGATGTTCAGGCTGAAGGCGAGGTAGAAGAGATCCCCGGCCTGTTCCGCCTTCCGGACGAGCTTCTGCGCTTCCTCCTGGACCACGGCCCAGTCCTCGGCCGAGCGCGATTCCAGGGCCTTGAAGTAGTGGCTGTTGACGCCGCTCAGGTCGAGGATGACCTC
>JALUUN010000372.1 GCA_027021325.1 Planctomycetota bacterium | reverse complement strand
CGCGTCTGGCGCTGCAGATAGCGGTCGTAGTTGCGCGGGAAGTTGCTGCGCCGGACCTCGAGCCAGACGCGGGTGAAGGTGTCCACCCAGTCATTCAGTTCCTTGCTCGGCCGCACCGAGCGCTCGTCGGCCTTGCCGATGAAGATGCCGACGGCCTCGTCGGCGTAGCGCCGCAGGCTGCGGCGCAGCTCCTGCTGGTCGCCGGTGGCCAGGGCCTCGTTCCAGCGCTTCAGGAACTCGGCACTGCGGTCTTCCTGGGGGGCGGGAACCGCCGCGGCCGGGGCCTCCGGCGCCGGGAAGGCCGGCGCCAATGCCAGCAGGACGAGGGTCCAGGGAGCGGTCATGGGGCGCGATTCTAGCGCTCGGAGTCGGAGCGGTCTCCGCGCCGCTCCCGGCGCGCCGCACGCCGCTCCAGGAAGCGCTTCTCGGCCCGGGTCAGGCTGGGCAGGCCCTGGCGGCCGATCTTGGCGAGGATCCGGTCGAGTTCCTTCTCCTCCTCCATCTCCTGCCCCCGGCGGTGCTCCGCGCGACGAGCCCGCCAGCCCGCCAGCAGACTCTCCCAGGGCATGCGGATGCCCCGGCGCCCGAAGCCGTCGCCCATGAGCCAGCCGGCGGCGGCCCCTCCCAGGTGGACGTCGAAAGCGACCTCGGTGCTGCCGCCCTTGAGCATGACCAGGAAGCGCAGCAGATCCAGGGCCAGGAGGATGAGGAAGAACTGGAACATCGTCACCCTCAGGAAGATGAGGGAGACCACGGCTCGGGGATAGATGGCGGCGTTGGTGGCAATGACCGCGGCGACCAGGCCCGAACCGCCGATGGCCGCCCAGCGTGCGCCGAAGAGCCAGAGCAGGAACTCGGCAGCGGTCCCGGCCAGAGCGGCGATCCAGAGATAGCGCAGGAAGCGCCGGCCCGGGAACAGCTGCTCCACCGAGGGCGCGAAGTGATAGAAGAGGAGGGCGTTGAAGGCGACGTGGAGCAGGCCGCCCTGGTCGTGGAGGAGCGTATAGGCCCCGAGCGCCCCGATCAGGCTCCCGAGCCAGTCCAGGAGACCCTCCGCCCCCCCCAGAAGGGTCGGCAAGTCCAGGGCGAAGGCCTCGTTCAGGACCCCGCGGCCGCCCAGGGGCGTGATCAGGAAGTTCAGGAACCAGATCGCGAACCAGGCGATCAGGATCCGGCGGGTCCAGGGCGGCAGGCTCGGCACGTCTCCTCCGGCCCCCATTCTGCCCGCGCCGCACCCCGGCTTCATCCCCGCCGGCCGTCCGCCGCGCCAGAATGCCGCCATGGACGACGCCTCCCCCCCTCCCGTCAGCGGCCGCCTCCTGGACGGCAAGGCCCTGGCGGCCCGGATCCGCGAGGAACTCCAGGAGCGTGTGCGCCGCGGCCTGGAGGCCGGCCGCTCCCGCCCCGGCCTGGCCACCGTCCTGGTCGGCGACGACCCGGCGAGCGCGGTCTACGTGCGCAACAAACGGCGGGCCTGCGAGCAGGTCGGGCTCGCCAACCTGCACCGGCAGCTTCCCGCCTCGACCTCCAGCGAGGCCCTCCTGGACGAGATCGCCGCCCTGAACGCCGACCCCGCGGTCCACGGCATCCTGGTGCAGCTGCCCTTGCCCGCCGGCCTCGATGAGGCTGCCATCCTCGAGGCCGTGGATCCGGCCAAGGACGTGGACGGCTTCCACCCCCGGAACCAGGGCTGTCTCCTCCAGGGCCGCCCGGCCCTCCGCCCCTGCACGCCGCGCGGCATCCTGCGCCTCCTGGACGAGACCGGGATCGAGCTGCGTGGCGCCCGCGCCGTGGTCGTGGGACGCTCGAACATCGTCGGCAAGCCGGTCGCGCTGATGCTTCTGGAGCGGCACGCAACCGTGGTGCTCTGCCACAGCCGCACCCGCGACCTCGCCGCCGAGGTCGGCGCCGCCGACGTGGTGGTCGCCGCCGTCGGTGTGCCGCAGCTGATCCGGGGCGAGTGGATCCGGCCCGGCGCAGTGGTCGTGGACGTCGGCATCAACCGCACCGGGGACGGCCGTCTCACCGGCGACGTGGACTTCGAGGCCGCCCGCGAACGGGCCTCCTGGATCACACCGGTTCCCGGGGGCGTCGGCCCCATGACCATCGCCATGCTGCTCCAGAACACCCTGGAGGCCGCCTGGGGCGCCGCCGGGGAGGCGGGCTGAGCGTGCCCGCGCAGTGCCAGCGGGCCTACTCCGCCACAGCCGCTTCGGGGGCCCCCATCATGCCCTCGGCAGGCACGACATCCATGTCCGTGTAGCGGTGCAGACTGGACTGGCTGGCTGGCAGGAAGCCGAAGAGCTGGAAGGTGATGTACACGGAGAGGCCGCCGAAGAGCAGGATCCACATGCCCTTCTCCCCGCGCCAGCCGGCGACGTAGCGCAAGTGCAGGTACACGACGTAGAAGAGCCAGGAGATCAGGGCCGAGACCTCCTTCGAGTCCCAGCCCCAGTAGATCGCCCAGGCCTCCTGGGCCCAGAGAGCGCCCTGGATGAGGCCGGCGGTCAGGAAGGGGAAGCCGACGACGAAGATCTTCCAGGTGAAGTTGTCAGCGCCCTCCTGGAAGGGATCGAACCAGGCCATGCCACCGCCGCGGCGGACCGAGATCCAGCAGATCAGCCCGGAGAGCAGGAAGAGGCCCGGGCCGAGAAGGACCGCATAGCGCCCGAAGGGGATGCAGACCGCCAGGGCGAGGGCGGTGAGGGCCACCGTACGCCGGTCCAGGGGCGCCGCACCGGGCTCCAGGACACTGCGCCAGACCCGGCAGCAGAAGTACAGCCAGCTCGCCGCCGCAGCGATGAAGAAGGTGAAGTACCCCATCATGTAGGCGCTGATATGCGGCGGGAACCAGTAGGACTGGAGTGCCGGCGGCAAGGCCCGGCCGGTCGGATCCAGGCCCAGGGTATGGTGCAGGAAGCCGGCGCAAAGGCCGAAGACCAGCAGGTTGAAGAGGTGGACGAAGCCGCGGGCGATACCCCCGACCCGCTGGAAGTCCAGGACATAGTAGAGGATGAGCCCGGAGAGGAAGCCGGCCGTCGTCCCCAGGGGAATGACCTCGTACATGGTCTGGGCGGGCCAGTGCCGTACCTCCAGCGTGCGGCTGAACATGGCCGCCAGGTTCGAGCCGAAACAAAGCAGCAGGAAAGTCGGCATGGCCCGTCGCTCCCAGCGCTCCAGGGCGAGGCTGGCGACGGAGACGGCTTCCATGCCGCCGTCGGCGCCGGCTACGGCCAGCGCGGGCGTCCTCACCCGCTGGCGCATCGGGCGCCAGAGCAGGTAGTAGAGGGCGCCGGCAAGGGAGAGGACAGTCCCGACCAGCGAGAGGTCGTAGGTCAGGTACAGCAGGGAGCGGAAGCTGAAGGTCTCCATCAGGCCTGTCTCCGGCGGCGCAGGATCAAGGGGAAGAAGATGAACACGAGGAAGGAGCCTCCGAGGACCATGTAGAGCCCGGCCAGGACCATGGGGATCCCGGGGTCGTAGACCACGCCGACCCCTGAGTAGGTCGGATCCTGGGGCCGGGCGTCGGTCTGGAAGAAGCGGAAGCCCTTGAAGGTGTAGTAGTCGTTGACCCGGATCTCGCCGGTGTCCACGGGCACGGGATGGGCACCTCCCTCGGGGATCTCGTAGAAGCTCAGCCGGCTCCGCCATTCCAGCGGCATGTCTTCCATGTCCTCGTGGAAGGAGAGCCAGACGATGCGGCGCTCCTGCTCGGGGCCGGTGTAGGCGAAGAGGGTGTCGCCCAGGTCGCGGCGCTCGGCGCTGAGAAGGGTCACCTGGCGGCGCGTCGGCGAGCGCACTTCGACGCGCACGGCGGCCGGCGCCGAGTGGAAGAAGTCCGCTTCCTCCACAGGCTCGGCGCGCTGCTCGACCTTGCCGCGGAAGGCGGCCGACAGGACCGCGAGGGAATGGTTCGCGTCCAGGGGGTAGCGCTCCTCCGGCCGCAGGGTGCGCAGGGAGTCCGGTTCGCCGTTGCGGCCGAGAAGCACCGTGCCGTCGTTCAGCATGAAGGTGGTCAGGCGCAGGCGGCAGGGAGCCCGCCACTCGTCCCAGCGGAAGCCGATCTCCAGCTCCGGGAAGCGGGTGTCCGGGGGCTGGAACTCGTTCTGGAGGACCCAGCGGCGCTCCATCTCGCCGGTCGCCAGATCCCGGACCTCGACCTCGACCGCCGGGTTCACGGCCGGCGTGGTCTCCACCGGCCCCTCCGCAGGCACGCCCTCCAGGTCTCCTCCCGGGCTCCGCTGCAGGATCAGGGTCGGCGTCACCCGGAGCACGCGAATCTCGAACTCCCGGTCCTCCTCGGCCACCCGGTAGACTTCACCGGGAAGGACCTCGAAAGGCTGGCCCCGGGGCCGGGCCGGGGTGGCGACAAAGAGAGTGCCGTAGGTCTCCTGCACCGGCCGCTCCAGGCGCTTGCGTGCGAAGTCCTCGTCCGGGGAGACCAGATGCTGGATCCGGGTGCCGGAATGGGCGTGGAAGACCGGATCGTCGAAGGCCTCGCGCTCCATGTCCACGCCGAAGCGGATGGCGCTTTCCTCGGGCTCCTGGCCGTCTCCGTCGTAGAAACCGAACTGGATCAAGCCGACCTGGGCACCGGCCTCCTCGGCGCTGGCCGGGCGCACGTACTCCTCCAGGCGGGCCTGGGGGATGTACTCCAGGACGCGCACGGTCAGGTGGGGCACGATGTCTCCTTCCTCCGGTACCTCCTCGATCCCGGCCGGACGCAGGTACTCCTCGAGGATCCGCTCCTCGGTCAGGCCGGCCCACTCAGCCGGCCGCTGGAAGGGTCCCCAGTCGAAGTGCAGCACCTGGCCCTCATAGACCCGGCTGCGGTGCGGGCGGTCCAGGGCAAACTCAGGGGCGAAGCGCCCGTTCTCGTCCACGGTCAGGTAGGTGACGTCGAGAACGTCGTGGTGGTCGGCGCGGAAGGCGTCGAGCTTGACATGGAAGGGCCTGCCCGTGGGGACGCCGAAGAGGCCGAGAGGCTGGAAGCGCTGGGTCTGGAGGTCGTAGCGCAGGAACTCCGACTTCATCTCCCCGATATGCATCTGCACGATACCCCGCGCCTCGACGAGCCGCCCGTGCCAGGCGCCGAGGAGGACCAGAAGGACGCCCCCGTGGACGATGGCGAAGCCCCACTTCGAGGGCCGCAGCAGACGCCGCCATCCACCGCGGAAGGTGTTCGAGAGGACCCCGAAGAAGAGGATCGCCCAGAGAACGGCGAACCAGTCCGACTTGTACACCCGGATCAGGTCCAGACGGTCGGCCCAGACATAGAGACTCCACCAGAAGTCGTTCCAGAGGGTCTCGAGCTCGGCGACGTCGGCATTCTCCTCGCGCGTCTCCAGGCCGCGCTCGGAGCCGGTCTCCAGGGCGACCCGGAACTCCTCGCCGAAGCGCGCCTCCAGCTCCGGGAGCCGCTGGCGCAGGGTGACCATCTTCTCCTCGATGGACTCGCGGGCGGCGGCCAGGCGGTTGGGTACGCCCAGGGCATCCGGGATCCAGGGCAGGGAACGGAGGAAGTGGTAGCCGAAGAAGGCCTGGGCCGTGCGGAAGTCCAGGTAGTTGGCCCAGGCCATGCGCTGTTCCCGGGTCCAGGGCTGGCTGCTGCCGCTCTCCTGCCACTCCACCAGGGACTCGATGGCGCCCTCGGGGATCGGGCGGTTCGGGTCCTCCTGGTGGAACAGGACCCCGAGGATCGCGCCCAGGCCGATGAAGATCAGGTTGACGACACCGACCTTCACCGAGCGGAAGAAGTCGAAGATCAGGCCGAAACGGTAGACCAGGACCGCGAGCAGCGGCAGGACGGCGAAGAAGAAGCCGAGGGCGTAGCCCCACTTCTCGCCGCCCAGGCTCCGGCGCGCGCCCGTGGCCAGGAAGAAGACCAGTTCGGTCCACAGGGCGAGGCCGAGGATCGCCAGGGCCGCACTGCGGAAGCCCCAGTCGTACCTGCGGCGGCGCCTGCGGGGGGCCGCCATCGGAGCGGGGGAATCAGAAGGGTCGGACACCGAGGAACTCCGTGAGTCGGGCAAGGGCATCGCGGTCGGGGCCCGCGGGCAGGGTTTCGAGGGAAGAGGCGGCTCGGACCAGGAGGGCGCGGATCTCGCTCCGGCACTCCTCCACCGCCTCCTCGAAGGGCCCGCGGAAGGGCTCCCGGCGCAGGATGCCGGGATCGCCGCCGGCCTGGAAGGCGGTCTCCAGGCGCCGGCGCAGGCCGGGAGCGAGGCGCTCGCGGAGCCGGATCAGGGGCAGGGTCATCTTGCCGCCGGCCCAGTCCGTCCCGAGGGACTTGCGCACGCGCTCGGGATCCCCGGTCAGGTCGAGGAGGTCGTCCATCATCTGGAAGGCGCGGCCGGCGTCACGGCCGTGGGCGGCGGCGGCGGCGGCGACTTCCTCCGGCGCACCGGCGTAGGCGGCCGCCAGCCGGCCGCCGGCCTCATAGAGGGCGCCGGTCTTGCCGTCGATCTGCTCCATGTACTCCTCTTCGGTCAGATCGAAACGGCCGCGGCTCAGATTCTGCAGGATCTCGCCGCGGCAGACCCGGCCGGTGGCCTCGGCCAGGACCCGGCTGCAGAGGCCATCCTCGAGGCCGGTCGAGCGCAGGAAGGCCCGGGCGTAGACCCAATCGCCCAGGAGGACGGCCGCGTGGGCGCCCCAGCGCTCGTGCAGACAGGGCTGGCCGCGCCGCTGGCGGGCCCCGTCCAGGAGATCGTCGTGCACCAGGGTCGCGGCGTGGATCATCTCGATGATCCCGGCCACGGCCACGTGCACCGGCCGCAGGCCGCCACAGGCGCGGCCCACGAGGAGGACCTGAGCCGCCCGCAGCCGTTTGCCCCGAAAGCGGCCCAGGTGGGCCAGGAGCGGCTGCAGAGCCTCGTCGGAAGGCTCGAACTGGCTCTGCAACCAGCCCTCGACCGTGGCCAGATCCCCGGCCACGGGAGCCAGGAGCTCGGTCAGGCGCCGGGCCGGAGCGCTCTGCGGGGCGGGAGGGCCGCTCACGTCGGGGTGCTGGGGTCGGGCAGGCCCTGGCCTGTCCACGACCGCCAGTCTCGCGGGCTGTTCAGATTCGCGAGGGGGTCCCGGATTCTACCCGGAACCCGCCCCTCCCCGTAGTTCCAGAAACGCAGGGACTCCAGGGGTGC
>JALUUN010000371.1 GCA_027021325.1 Planctomycetota bacterium | reverse complement strand
CGACGTGGAAGACCTCCGGCAGGATGCGGCCGGTGGCGGCGTCCTCCAGGCGGTCGAGAAGGGTGCGCAGGATACGGAAGCTCGAGGGCACGATCCCCGAGGCGTCGCCGGAGTGGACGCCTTCGCGGAGGATCTCCACGCGCAGGTTGCCGACGACCATGCCGCGCAGGCTGGTCGTGCTCCAGAGCTGTTCGTAGTTGCCGCAGCCGCTGTCCAGGCAGACCACCAGCTCCGGGCGCCCGATGCGTCCGGCGAGGTGCTCGATGTAGGCCGGGAGGTCGTAGCTGCCGCTCTCCTCGCAGGCCTCGATGAGGATCACGCAGCGCGCGTGGCTGCCGCCGCCGCGCTGCACCGCCTCCAGGGCGCACAGGGAAGCGAAGGCTGCGTAGCCGTCATCGGCGCCGCCGCGGCCGTAGAGGCGATCGCCCTCCAGGACCGGCGTCCACGGGCCCAGGCCCTCGCGCCAGCCCTCCATCTCGGGCTGCTTGTCCAGGTGGCCGTAGAGAAGGACGGTGCCCGCCGGCGCCGCCGGCCCGAAGGCCGGGACCTCCATCCAGATCAAGGGCGTGCGGCCCGGCAGGCGCACGACCTCGACTTCCAGGCCCTGGACCTCCCGTCCCCGGCACCAACCGGCGATGAGCTCCACCGCCTGCTCCATGTAGCCATGCTCTTCCCACTGCGGGTCGAAGAGGGGCGACTTGTTGGGGATGCGGATGTACTCGACGAGCCGGGGGACGATCTCCTCCTCCCAGACCCGGTCCACGTGCTCTTGCAGGGCGCGGGCGTCGAGGCCGGAGACGGAACCTGCGCGGGGACTGCTCATGGAGCCAGGATAGCCCCTCCCCGGCCGCGGCCCCGGGGAAGCCGGTCGCCGCCCGGGCGAGGCCGCCGCCACCCGGGAGGGGAAGGCAAGGAACCCGTGCAGACGCGGTCCGGGCTACCAGTCCTCGCGCGGGACACCCATGCCGCTGCGGTCCGGCCAGGCCGGCCGCTCCGGCGGACGGTAGGGATGGCGCTCCAGCTCCTCGAGGATGTGGCGGATGGCGGCCTCGAGCTGGGGATCCTCGCCGCGCATCATGGGCGCGGGGTCGTCCATCACCGGCAGGTCCGGCTCGACGCCGTGGCCCTCGATGCCCCAGGTGCCGTCAGTCTCGTAGAAGGCGAAGGTCGGCACCAGGACCGCCCCGTTGTCGATCAGGGGCGGTGAACCGCTGAGCCCCACCAGGCCGCCCCAGGTCCGGGTGCCGACCAGCTTGCCGAGGCCGGCCTGGCGGAAGTAGTGCGGGAAGGCGTCGCCGCCGCTTCCGGCCTCGCCGTTGATGAGCATGCACTTCGGGCCCTGGTGCGAGTCCGGCGGCCACTTCCAGTCCCTGCCCGTTCGCCGCGCCCAGTAGTTGGTCACCGGCCGGTTCAGGAGCTCGATGAAGCGGGTCGGGATCTGGCCGCCGCCGTTCCAGCGGTCGTCCAGGATCAGGGCCTCCTTGCCGAGCTGGCCGAAGAACTGGCGGTAGAGTTCGTTCTGCCCCCGAACCTGGGTATCGGGGACATGGATGTAGCCGACGCGCCCGCCGGTCGCCTCCGCGACGCGCCGCCGGTTGGCCTCGACCCAGGCGCGGTAACGCAGGAGCGCGTCGCTGGCCAGGGGTTTCACGACGACCTCCCGCGCCTCGCCCTCCGCTCCGGGAGCCGGGCCGATGCGCAGAACCGTCGGTCGGCCGGCGGTGCCTTCGAAGGCGGCCCAGGGCTCCCGCTCCGGAGTCAGGGGCACGCCGTTCACCTCCAGGAGTGCCTCGCCGGGCTTCACGTCCACGTCCGGCGCCCGCAGGGGATTCCGCGCCTCGCTGTCCCAGGAGGCGCCCTCGTGGATCGCGGCGAAGCGCCACACGCCCTCGCCGTCCAGGCGCAGATCGGCGCCCAGGAGCCCGGTGCCCACCCGCGGCGCCGACTCCAGGTCGCCGCCGCGGCGGTAGGCATGGCCGACGTTGAGCTCGGCGATGAGCTCGCCGAGGACGTAGTTCAGGTCCTCGCGGTTGCCGCAGACCTCGACCAGGGCCAGGTAGCGGTCG
>JALUUN010000370.1 GCA_027021325.1 Planctomycetota bacterium | reverse complement strand
CGGCGGGGCGCGGTGCCTCCTGCTGCCGCGATGCGGCACCCGGATGGATCGGGGCCGTAGGCGCAAGGACTTGCTCCGAAAGGGGTTGAGAAAAAGTCTGCGGGGAGGCCGTCCTGGCCCGGTGCTTGGAAGGAGGCGGGCGTGCAACGGTTGCTCTCCCCTGCCTCGCTCCTGGCCGTGGCCTTCCTGGCCGCCGGCCCCCTGCGGTCGCAGGCGCCGCCGTCGGACGTCTACGACGACTTCCGCAACAACTGCGCCAGCTGCCACACGATCGGCGGTGGCCCGCTGACCGGTCCCGACCTGAAAGGCCTCACCGAGCGCACCGACCGGGCCTGGCTGCACCGCTTCCTGTCGGACCCCAAGGCCCTGATCGACGCCGGCGACCCGCGGGCGGCGCAGCTCTTCCAGGAGTTCCGCGGCAGCTACATGCCGACGCTTCCCGGCATGACGGCGGAGCGCATCGACGCCCTGATCGACCTCATCGAGTACGAGTCGGGGCTGGAGAAGTCCGCCTTCGCGGGCATGCGCCTGCCGGAGCGCCCGCTGACCGAGGCCGACGTTCTTCGCGGCCAGGCGCTGTTCCTCGGCGACCAGCCCCTGGCGCGGGGCGGTCCGGCCTGCCTCCACTGCCACAGCACGGTCTCCGTGCCGGGCTTCGGCGGCGGCCGCCTCGGCCCCGACCTGAGCACGGTCTACGCCCGGATGGAGGGCCGCAAGGCCCTCGGGGCCTGGCTCATGGCCCCGCCGTCCCCGGTCATGGCGCCGGTCTTCCAGCGCCATCCCCTGGAGGAGGAGGAGGTCCTGGGCCTGGTCGCCTTCCTCCAGGAGGAGTCGCGCCGCGCCGGCGTCGAGCCGGTCCAGGGCCGGGAGGTGGACCTCCTGCTGGCGGGCTCCTCCCTCGCGGCCCTGGTCCTGGTCGCCTTCGACTTCCTCTGGCGCCGCCGCTACCGGGCGACCCGCCGTCCCCTCTTGGAGTCCACGAGACGATGAAGAACGGCCATCTCCGCAACTTCCAGGACCGGGTCGCGCCGAAGGTCCGCACCTGGGAGGAGTTCTACCGCAACCGCTGGCAGCACGACCGGGTCGTGCGCAGCACCCACGGCGTCAACTGCACCGGCTCCTGCTCCTGGAACATCCACGTCAAGGACGGGATCGTCACCTGGGAGATGCAGGCCCTGGACTATCCGGAGATCCACCCGGAGCTGCCGCCCTACGAGCCGCGCGGCTGCCAGCGGGGCATCTCCTACTCCTGGTATCTCTACAGCCCCTTGCGGGTCAAGTACCCGTACGTGCGCGGCGCCCTCCTGGACCTGTGGAAGGAGGCGCGGGCGCGCTTCGACGACCCGGTCGAGGCCTGGCGCTGGATCCAGCAGGACTCCGAGCGGCGCAAGCGCTACCAGCGGGCCCGGGGCAAGGGCGGCCTGCGGCGCGCGGACTGGGAGACGGTCCTGGAGATCATCGCCGCCTCCGTGGTCCACACCACCCGGGAGCACGGACCGGACCGGGTGGCCGGCTTCTCGCCGATCCCGGCCATGAGCATGGTGAGCTATGCCTCCGGGGCGCGCTTCCTGCAGCTCCTGGGCGGCATCAGCCTGTCCTTCTACGACTGGTACTGCGACCTGCCTTCGGCCTCGCCGGAGACCTGGGGTGAGCAGACCGACGTCAACGAGTCCGCCGACTGGTTCAACGCCCGCTTCCTGGCGATCATGGGCTCGAACCTGAACATGACCCGGACGCCGGACGTGCACTTCGCCGCCGAGGCGAAGCACAACGGCACCAAGATGGTCGTGTTCTCGCCGGACTTCAGCCAGGTCTCCAAGTACGCGGACGAGTGGATCTCCTTGAACGCCGGCCAGGACGGAGCCTGGTGGATGGCGGTCAACCACGTGATCCTCAAGGAGTTCCATCACGAGAAGCAATCCGAGTTCTTCCTCGACTACCTGCGCCAGTACTCGGACGCGCCCTTCCTGGTCGCCCTGGAGCCCGCCGGCGAGGCCTGGCGGCCGGGGCAGCTGCTGCGGGCCGGCCGCATCGAGCCCTACCAGGAGGAGGAGAACGGGGACTGG
>JALUUN010000369.1 GCA_027021325.1 Planctomycetota bacterium | reverse complement strand
TTCCTCCTCGCTTTGCGGCAGGACCACGGCGGAGGGGCGGCAGCGGAAGAGGGTCAGGGCGTCGGACTCGCAGGCCAGGAGCGAAGCCGGGTCGCGTCGCACCCGTCCCGGCCCCAGGCGGCGCTCCAGGCGGCGCAGCCAGGCGGGGGGCCGGCTCATGCCGGATCCTCCCGCCGCGGCGGCCGCGGCAGCCAGCGCGGGGTGCGGCGCTTGTACTCGCGGTAGACCTGGCCGAAGGTGATCTCGGCGTCGCGCTCCTCGAAGGGCGTGGCGAGGAGGATCCAGAGCGCCATCCCCGCGCCCAGGAGCAGGCGGTCGAGAGTGGCTTCGTGCTGGGCGAGGAGCAGGGCCAGAAGGCCGAGGCTGACCGGGTGGCGCACGAAGCGGTAGGGGGGCAGGGCCACGAACTCGGGGGCCGGCGGCTGCAGCCCGCGGCGCAGGGCGTCCAGGTGGCTCAGCCCCAGGGTGCGTCCGGCGCCGAGGACCAGGGTGCCCCAGAGGGCCAGGAGCGCGCCGGCGGCCTGGACGCCGCGGCAGAGGAGCCGCGGCAGGCCCTCCAGATCCCAGAGGAGCGGCCCGGAGTCCCGCCAGCCGAAGGCGAGCAGGGTCAGGCTGAGGCCGCTTACGAGGACGTAGAGAGGCATCTCGGCGCCCGGTCCCAGGGGACGGTTCAGCCACTTCCGGCCGAAGCCGCGGGCGAGGAGAGAGTGGCTCAGGCAGAAGAGGAGGAGCAGGGCCGCGTCCAGGGCCAGGCCGGAGAGGTCCACGGGCGGGGCCGGGTGCAGGGGCACGCCCAGGAGGAGGCGCACCCAGCCGAGGACGCCGACGATGGCCAGCACCGGTCCGGCCGTGAGGCTCAGGGCCAGCAGCGGCCGCGCCTGACTCGAGGGGTCGAAGAGTTCGCCGGGGTCGAATTCGTCGCGGACCGGCTCGACCCGCCGGGGCGGCAGGCGGCTCACGGGGCTCCTCCCGCCCCCGGTCCGGCCAGGGGCTGGATGCGAATCGCCGGCGGCCGCACCGGACAGCGTTCCTCGCAGAGCCCGCAGCCCGTGCAGAAGGCGGCCTCGACTCTCGGGTGCGCACCGTCGAGGACCAGGGCGGCGGGCTCCACCGGGCAGACGTCCACGCAGACCCGGCACTCGGCGCCGTGCCAGGTCACGCAGCGGCCGCGGTCCACCTCGGCCAGACCGATGCGCACGTCCAGGGGCCGCTCCAGGGGGCGCAGGGCCCCGGGCTCGCAGACCTGCGTGCACTGCAGACCGGTGCACAACACGCAGGCCCGCTCCTCGGGACGGATCCACGGGGTCCCGGCGTCGGGATGGCCCTCGGGGACATGGATGATGCACTGCGCCGGGCAGGCCTGGACGCAATCGTTGCAGCGCGTGCAGCGTGCCAGGAAGTCGCCCTCGGCGAGGGCGCCGGGCGGGCGGATGCGCCGCAGCGGCGCGGGCGGCGGACGCCTGGGGTCGCTCTGCAGGGCGTCCCAGGACTCCACCGCCGCCCGCGCCATCCTGCGCAGCGAACTGCGGAAGAAGGCCCGGCGGTCGAAGCTCTCGGGCACGGGCGGGTCAGCGCGCCCGGCTGATGGTCTTGGCCTGGAGGAACAGAAGCAGGTAGTCGCGGCCGCCGGCCTTGCTGTCGGTGCCGGACATGTTGAAACCGCCGAAGGGATGGCAGCCGACGAGGGCGCCGGTGCACTTGCGGTTGATGTAGAGGTTGCCGCAGAAGAGTTCCTTCTTCGCGCGGGCGATCTTCTCCTCGTCCTTCCCGTAGTAGGAGCCGGTCAGCCCGTAGATCGTGTCGTTGGCGGCCTCCAGGCCCTCCTCGAAGTTCTGCACCGTGTGCACCGACAGGATCGGCGCGAAGAACTCGGTCCGGAACAGCTGGTGGTGGCGCTGGACGCCGTCGAAGACCGTCGGCTGCAGGAACCAGCCGGTCTCACCGGCGCGCTCGCCACCGCACAGGAGCTGTCCCTCGTCCTTGCCGTGCTCGATCGCCGCCAGGGCGTCGTTGAAGGCCTTCTCGTTGATCATCGGCCCGAGCCAGTTCTCGGGGTCGGCGGTGTGCCCG
>JALUUN010000368.1 GCA_027021325.1 Planctomycetota bacterium | reverse complement strand
CTGCCGCACCGGCTTGAAGAGGGTGCGGCGGATGCCCAGGCGCTGGAGCTCCTCGCCATCCAGGGGCTGCGCCGAGGAAGTCAGAAGGATGCGCGGCGCACCGGAAAGCAGCCCTTCCTCGACGAAGCGGCGGCAGAGGTCCAGCCCGTTCCCTCCCGGCATCTCGTAGTCGGTGAGGACCAGGCGGCAGCCCGGGTGGGCGCGGGCCTGGGCGAGGGCCTCCTCCACGCCGGCCGCCGGCCGGGGCTGCAGCCCCCAGTGGCGCAGGTGGATCTCCAGGATCTGGCGGTTCGTGGCGTTGTCGTCCACGACCAGGACCTCCAGGCCCTGCAGGTCCTCGAGCACCGCCTGGGAGTGGTCCGGCCCCTCGACCTCGGGCAGGGAGACCTCGAACCAGAAGGTGCTGCCCTCGCCGGGAGTGCTGTCCACGCCGATGCGCCCGCCCATGAGCTCCACCAGGCTGCGGCTGATGGCCAGACCCAGGCCGGTGCCGCCGAACTTCCGGGTCGTCGAGACGTCGGCCTGGCTGAAGGACTGGAAGAGCCGGCTCCGGGCCTCTTCCGGGATGCCGATGCCCGTGTCCTGGACCTCGAAGCGCAGGGCGGCGCGGCCGTCCCGGCGCTCCAGGCAGCGCGCCCGCACCACGACCTCTCCCTTCTCCGTGAACTTGATGGCGTTGGAGACGAAGTTCGTCAGGATCTGCCGCAGGCGCACCGGATCCCCCTGGACGTGGACCGGGGCTTCGGGATCCAGGGCCAGGGCGAGCTCCAGCCTCTTCTCGACCGCCCGCGGCATGAGGAGGACGACGACGTCCTCGAGTTCGTCGCGCAGGCAGAAGCCGATCTCCTCGAGTTCGATCTTGCCGGCCTCGATCTTCGAGAAGTCGAGGATGTCGTTCAGGATGGTCAGCAGGGCCTCGCCGCTGCGGCGCACGGTCTCCGCGTAGTCCCGCTGCTCGGCGTCCAGGGAGGTCTCGAGGAGGAGCTCCGTCATCCCCAGGACGCCGTTCATCGGCGTGCGGATCTCGTGGCTCATGTTGGCCAGGAAGCGCGACTTGGCCTCGGCCAGGGCCTCGGCGGCCTCCCGCGCCCGGCGCAGTTCCTTCTCGCGGGCGCGCTCCAGGCTGACGTCCTGGGCGAGGGCCAGCGTGCCGACGGCCCGGCCCTCCCGGGTGCGGACCGGGGCGCCCTGCAACTGCAGGGTGCGGCCGTCCCGCAGCCGCAGGTCCGCGGCTTCCGCTTCGCCCCGGGACAGGCGGCGGAGGACACCGAAAGCCTCGGCCGGCGAGGAGACCCGGGCCGCCAGCCGGCGCAGGATGGAAACCGAAGAGGCCTCGTGCAGGGCCTCCGGGCCCGGAGCGTCGAGGAGCGCCGCCGCCGCCTCGTTGACGAAGAGGACCCGTCCCTCGCCGAGGACCAGCATGCCGAGGGGTGCGTTGCGCGCCATCTGCCGCAGCAGGGCCTCCTTCTGGCGCAGCTCCTCGGTCCGCTCCTCGACCTGGCGTTCCAGCTGGGCGGACTGCGCTTCCAGCACGGCGTAGGTCCCCTGCAGCTCGGCGGCCATGAGGTTGAAGCCCTTCTGCAGGGCGCCGATCTCGTCCCCGCGCTGCGTGGTCACGCGGGAGGCCATGTCCCCGCGCCGCAGACCCTGGATGCCCTGGTCGAGATCCTTGAGCGGGCGGACGACGGAGCGGACCAGGAGATGGCTGGCCAGGAAGCCGGCGCCGAGCAGGACGGCGAGGACGGCCAGGACCGGCAGCAGGGCGCGGCGGAAGAGATCTCCCGTGGTCGGCAGGTCCTCGACGACGCGCAGAAGCGCCATGGGCACGCCGCTGATGCGGACCGGCGCCTCCAGGACGAGCCGGCGCTCCCCCCCGCTGTCCTGGATGTGGGTGCGCAGTTCCTCGGGCAGGTCCGGCGGAGCGGCGGCCGCCTCCCCTCCCGGGGAGCCGGCGAGGAGGCGGCCGCCGGCGTCGAGGAGCTGGACCTCCAGCACCGAGGAGCCGGAGGTCTCCAGGTTGCCGAGGAGTCGCCCCAGGCCGTCCTCGGCCCCCAGGGCCAGGAGGTCCTCGCA
>JALUUN010000367.1 GCA_027021325.1 Planctomycetota bacterium | reverse complement strand
CGGGCCTCTACGACGTGAGCAACCGGACTCCGCTGGGTGGCGCCCCGACCGGCGCCGGCGGTGTCTGGAACGGCCTGGCCGATACCTGGCAGGTCGGCCTCGGGTTCCACCCCATGGAGGGCTGGAACGGTCGGGTGACCTGGGTCAACTTCAACGACCAGACCGGCACCGGCGCCTACGACGCCACCGAGCTGGACGTGACCCTCGACACCGTTCTCGGTTCGGGCGTGCTCGGCTCGCTCGGCTGGGGCTGGGTCGACTGGGACAACCTGACCAAGGATGCGTACATCGTGTACGCCACCGTCGGCTTGCCTTTCTGAGGCCAAGCAAGTTGCGCTTCCGCCGGGGCGGCCTTCGGGCCGCCCCGGTTCTTTCTTGAGCGGAGACGGCCCGGCCTAGAATCCGCGGCCCATGGAGCTGGTCCAGCCCCTGCCGCCGGGTGCCGTGGACGTCATCGGTGACGTCCACGGCGAGCTCGAGGTACTCCAGCGTCTGCTCCGCCGTCTGGGTTACCGGGAGAACGGCAGCCACCCCGGCGGCCGATGGGCCGTGTTCCTGGGCGACCTGGTGGACCGCGGGCCGGACAGCCTGGGCGTGGCCGGGCTTGTCGAGGACTGGTGGCGCCGGGGACGGGCCCTCGCCCTCCTCGGCAACCACGAGCTGAACCTCCTCCAGGAGCGGCGCCGCTCGGGGAACGAGTGGTTCTTCGGCGAGGAGGAGGTGGACAACGGCCGTGTGATCGCCCAGCGCCTCGCCGGTCCGGCGGAGCGGGCGCGCCTCCGCTCCTGGTTGCTGGAACTCCCCCTGGCGCTGGAAAGGGAGGATCTCCTCGTGGTCCACGCCTGCTGGGAGGCCCGGGCCGTCGAGGCGGTGCGTCGCCGGCGGCAGAACGCCCTCGCTCTTCTCGAGGCCGAGCGCGCCCGTCTCCTGACCGAGGCCGAGGCCCGGGGCCTGGAGCGGGATACGGCGGAGCGGGATCTCTTTCTGCAGAACGGGAACCCGGTCCGCGTCCTTACCTCGGGCCTGGAGGAGGCGACCCCCGCGGAGTTCGTGGCCGGAGGCCGGATCCGACGGACCCATCGCGTGCGCTGGTGGGAATCCTGGGCCGGGCCCGGGGCCGTGGTCTTCGGCCACTACTGGCGCAGCCCGGCTGCGGTGCGGGTCCATGCCGCCGGCCCGGACCTCTTCGCGGGACATCCGCCCCTGGAGCCCCTGGGGCCGGCGCGGCGGGCCTTCTGCATCGACTACTCCGTGGGCCGCAGCAACAAGGCCCGTGCCCGGGGCCAGAGGCCTCAAGGGGCCCTGGGCGCCCTGCGCTGGCCGGAAGGCGAAGTGGTGCTGGAGCCGGCGGAGCCGGGGCCGTAGTCCGTGCGCGCCTGGGCTCAGCCGGCGCGCCGGACCGGATTGCCTTCGAGGTCGATCTCAGGGGCGTCGGCCCAGTGCTCGTCCAGGCCGTAGAACTCCCGCGCCTCGGCGGTCAGGATGTGCACCACCACCGAGCCGCAGTCCATGAGGAGCCAGGGGCTGCGGTGGCTGCCCTCCAGGGTGCCCTTCGGGCGGCCGGCCTGGCGCAGGGCCTGGTTGAGCGCCTCGGCCAGGGCGCGGGTCTGGCGCGCCGAGCCGGTTGTGGCGAGGACGAAGTAGTCCGTGATGAAGAGGAGGTCGCGCACCTCCAGGATGCGGACCTCCTCGGCTTTCAGGTCGACCGCCTCCCGGGCCAGGAGCAGGGCAAGGGCCCGGGAGGAGTCGCCTTCCAAGGGTCGGGGACGGGTTTCCAGTGGTGGTTCGGTGGGGCAGCGCCTCGATCAGGCGACGAAGAAGGGCAGGAGCAGGAGGCTCACCACCGACATCAGCTTGATCAGGATGTTCAAGGAGGGGCCGGAGGTGTCCTTGAAGGGGTCTCCCACGGTATCACCCACCACTGCGGCCTTGTGGGGTTCGCTGCCCTTGCCGCCGTGCTCGCCGGTCTCGATGTACTTCTTGGCGTTGTCCCAGGCGCCGCCGGCGTTGGCCATGAAGATCGCCATCATCACGCCGCCGGCCAGGGCGCCGGCCAGGAGACCGCCGAGCATCTCGACGCCGCCGAACTTGCCGACCAGGATCGGCGCCAGGATGGCCAGGAGGCCGGGGACGACCATCTCGCGCAGTGAGCCCTTGGTCGAGATCGCAACGCAGGCGGCGTAGTCCGGCTTGCCGGTGCCTTCGAGGATGCCCGGGATCTCCCGGAACTGCCGGCGGACCTCCTCGATCATGGAGTAGGCGGCGCGGCCCACGGCCTGCATGGTGAGCGCCCCGAAGAGGAAGGGAAGCATGCCGCCGATGAAGAGGCCGATGACGACCGTCGGCTGGGTGATGTCGAGGCTGAAGCCTTCGCCGACGAGACTGCGGGCGGTGGTGCCGAAGGCGGAGAAAAAAGCCAGGGCGGTCAGGGCGGCGGAGCCGATGGCGAAACCCTTGCCGATGGCGGCGGTGGTGTTGCCGACGGCGTCCAGGCTGTCGGTGCGCTTGCGCACCTCGGGGGGCAGATCGGCCATCTCGGCAACGCCACCGGCGTTGTCCGCCACCGGCCCATAGGCGTCCACGCCGAGGCTGATGCCCAGGGTCGAGAGCATGCCCACGGCCGCCAGTGAGATCCCGTAGACCCCGGCCTGGCTGTAGGCCACGTAGATGGCGATGCAGATGACCAGGATGGGCAGGGCGGTGGACTTCATGCCCACACCCAGACCGGCGATGATGTTCGTCGCCGAGCCGGTTTCGCTCTGGGCGGCGATGGACTTGACCGGCGGGTACTCCATGGCGGTGTAGTACTCGGTGATCTTGCCGATCACGACGCCGGAGAAGAGACCGGCGAGGATCGCCCAGAACAGCCCCATTCCGGTGTACTCCAGGCCCTGGACCGCTACCGTTTCGAGGCCGCTGGTCAGGAACCATGCGACCACGACGAGGAGCAGCGAGGCGACGATCAAGCCGCGGAAGAGGGCGCCGTGGATGTGCTTTTCGTCCTCGGTCTTGACGAAAAAGGTTCCGGCGATGGAGCAGAGGATTCCGGCTCCGGCCAGCTGCAGAGGCAGCAGGATCAGGGGCTGCGCGGCGTGGTTGGTCTCTTCGGGCCCGAAGGCCAGGGCCGCGGCGATGGCCATCGTGGCGATGATCGAACCGACGAAGGACTCGAAGAGGTCGGCGCCCATGCCGGCGACGTCGCCGACATTGTCGCCGACGTTGTCGGCGATGGTCGCGGGGTTCCGCGGATCGTCCTCGGGGATCCCGGCCTCGACCTTGCCCACCAGGTCGGCGCCGACATCGGCGGCCTTGGTGTAGATGCCGCCGCCGACACGAGCGAAGAGAGCGATGGAAGAGGCGCCGAAGGAGAAGCCGAGGACCGCACGCATGGTCTCCTCGTTCGGCCCGCCCTCACTCGCATAGAGGGTGGTGAAGCCCCAGACACCGAGGACGCCGAGACCGACGACGCACATGCCCATGACGGTCCCGCTGGAGAAGGCCACCGTCAGGGCCTTGGAAAGGGAGCTCTTGGCCGCCTCCGTCGTGCGCACGGCGGCCCGGGTCGCGGTGTGCATGCCGACCCAGCCCGCCAGGGCCGAGGCGCCCGCCCCGGCCAGGAAGGCGACGACGGTCCTCAGACCGCCCCCCTGTTCTTCCCCGAGAAGGAAGAGCGCCGCCGCCGCCAGAGCGACGAAGCCGGCCAGGAGGGTGTACTCGGTCTTCAGGAAGGCCATGGCGCCCTGCTGGACGGCCTCGGCGATCTCGGTCATCCGGGCGTCGCCGGCCGGGCTTGCCATCACCTTGCGCTGGAGCAGGAAGGCGATCAGCAGGCCCGCCACGGCGGCGATCCAGGGGAGGTGGGTCAGGATCTGGTCCATGGACTCTTTTCCGTCGTTTGCGGGGCGGAAACCGGCCACGCGGCGCAGGCCAACCTTCGCCGCCAGCCGGAAAAATGGTCGGAGATTCTACCCCCGCCCGGCCCGGGCGTCAGGTTCCCCGAGGGAGGCCTCCCGGCCGTCTCCGGTGGCCGGCCCCGGGGAGGCGGCAGGGGCCGAATCGCGCCGCCGCCGCTCCTCCCGGATCCGGGTGTAGCGGCTCCGCCGCCGCCGGACCCCCAGCCAGACCGCACCGCCAACGGCCAGGAAAAGCAAGGCGAAGACGGGAAGTTGCATCTGGTGCATCCAGGAGACCGCCTGGCCGAGTTCCTCGGCGAAGTGCCAGCCGGCCCAGATGCTCAAGGGGCCCGTCAGGAGGGCCCCGAGGAGGTCCAGGAGCAGGAAGCGCAGGTAGGGAAAGCCCTGGATCCCGCCCAGGAGGTAGGCGAGCATCCGGTAGCCGGGGACGAAGCGCGCCACGAAGAGGGCCCAGGAGGCGTGGCGGTCGAAGCGGCGCTGGAAGCGGGCCCGCCGGCCACCGTCCCGGGGCAGGTGGCGGCGGATCACGGGGGCCTCGTAGGCGCGCTCGCCCCACAGACGCCCGGCGCACCAGAGGACGGAGTCGCCGGCCAGGATCCCGGCCAGACACCAGGCCACGGCCTCGCTGTAGCCCAGGCTGCCGTGGGCGACGAAGTACCCCGTCCCGATCAGGACCACCTCCTCGGACCAGGGCGGCAGGCCCAGACCGCAGCCCAGAAGGAGGCCGAAGGACCACCAGTGGGTGTTCTGGGCGAGCAGGTCGAGGATCGCCTCCAAGGCGCGGGGATTCTAGGGCCCGGAGCGTGGACCCTCCGCCGGCGGCCGGGGAGAATGGAGCCATGGTTCCGCGAGAGGAGCCCCCGCTGCTCCGGCTCTACACCCGGCCGGGTTGCGGCCTGTGCCACGAGCTGGAACAGGCCCTGGCTCCGGCCGTGGCCCGGGGCCGGATCCGCATCGAGCTCGTGGACATCCACGGAAACCAGGAATTGGAAGAGGCTTACGGGAGCTGCATTCCGGTCCTGGCGTGGCGGGGCCGGGTGCTCGCCAAGGGGCGCATCAACCCGGAAGAGGCCCTGGCCCGCCTGGAGCGCTGGCGCGCCCGGGAGGAAGCCGGCGCATGAGGCTGCGGGCGCCGGATCTCGGGGTGGAGGCCGAACTCCGGCCCGGGATGGTCCTCGGCCGCCTGTCCTCTGTGGACCTGTGCCTGCCGGACTCCAGCGTCTCCCGGCGCCATGCGCGGGTCGAGGAGCGCGAGGACGGCTGGTGGCTCGTGGACCTGGGCTCGAGCAACGGCTTGCGCCTTCGGGGCCGGCGGGTGGAGGCCTGCCCCCTGCGCCCCGGCACCCGGCTGCACCTCGGCGCGGTCCTCCTGGAGGTCGAGGGCCCGCCGGAGGGATCCCCCCCGCTCCGGGAGGTCTCCGAGCCCGCTTCCGGACCGCGGCCCGCCCACCGGCAGGAGGCACCGGCCGCGGAGGAGGACCCGGGCGCCCGCCGGGCGGCGGCCATCGCCGAGGAGCGCCGCGCCTTCCTGCGCGAGGCCCGCCGGCCGCAACGCTCCGCCTGGCTCGGGGACCTGGGGCAGCAGCCCTTCTCGATTCAGCTCCTGGTCCTCGTGGCCGGGCTGGCCTTCCTGACCGGGGTCGCCCTCCTGGTCCGCTGGCTGGCCCACGCCCTGGCGGCCACCTGACGCAGGACCTGGTCCAGGGCCTCGGCGCCGAGGCGCCAGGGGTGCCGTCCGGCCTGCTGGAGGAGAAGGGCAGGCGAGGGCGGCCGCCGGCGCACCTCCTCCAGGGCCCGCACCAGACCCTCGACGGAGCCGGAGGGGAAGTAGCGGACCGCCGCCCCCCCGACCTCGCGATGGGCGGGCAGGTCGCTGGCCACGACCGGACAGGCCTGGGCCAGGGCCTCGGCCAGGGGCAGTCCGAAGCCCTCCCAGTCCGAGGGGCAGACCGTGACCGCCGCCCGGCGGTAGAGGCCGGCCAGCTCCAGGTCGTCGGGCCGGCCGACCTCGACTTCGGGCGCAGCGCCCCGCGGGCGGCGCCGCAGGCCGGCGAGCACCAGGGGCGGGCGCGGGGCCAGGCGCCGGTGGGCCTCGAGGAGGAGGGGCAGGTTCTTGCGGCGGTCCCAGGGACCGACTGCCAGGAGGAAGTCCTCCCGGGCCGGCGGCCGGAGCGCCACCGGGAAGTGGTCGCCGCCGTTGGGAACCACCCGCGGGCGGGCCTGGGGGAACCAGGCCTCGACCCGTTCGGCGGTGGCCGCGCTCGGCACGATCACCGCCGCCGCCCGGGCGACGGCCTCCGGCAGGGTCCGGCGCAGCCAGAGGCGGCGCCCGGGGCGCAGGGTCTCGGGCCGGTCGAAGGCGCGGGTGTCGTGGAGGTTGAGGACGAAGGGCAGGCCTTCGGGGGCGGGCGGGATCTCGGTGAGGAAGAGCGTGATGCCGAGCTCCCGGATCGCCTCCTCCATGGGGCGGCGGGCGAGGAGGCGGCGGAGCGGAGCCGGGTGGGCGGGCGTGCGCAGGGGCACGACGGTGACCCCCGGCAGCGCGCGGAAGGCCGGCGCCGAAGCCTGGCTGACGAAGAGGACCGGCTCCCAGCCGCGGGAGGCCAGCCGCGGCAGCAGGCAGCTCGTGCGCCGTGCCGCCCCCGACATCTGCAGGTCGTAGGAGGTGCCGTCGACGCCGAGACGGGCGGGGGCGAGGCCGCGGACGGTAGGCAAGGCTGGTGTCTCCTGGTCGGGGCCTTGGGACGCCTCCCGATGGCCCTCCCTTCCGCCGGAGGGGTCGCAGTCTAGGATCCCCCTGCGAGGATCTCCCTCCAGAGGGCGAGGAGCCTTCGCGCCGGCTCACCGGGCCGATGGGCGGCCTCCAGGCGGCGGCGTCCCGCCTCGACGAGGTCCCGGCGGCGGGCGGGGTCGCCGAGGAGGGCGAGGAGGGCGCCGGCCGCCTCCCGCGGCCGCTCGAAGTCGAGCCAGAGGGCGGCCTCTCCGGCGATCTCCGGCAGCGCGGCGGCGCGGCGGGCGGCCACCGGGGTGCGCGCGGCCCAGGCCTCGAGGAGGGGCAGGCCGAAGCCTTCGGAGCGGCTCGGCAGGAGGAGAGCGGCCGCCCCGGCGTAGAGGCCGGGAAGATGCTCCTCCGGGATCCAGCCCGGTGCCAGGACGCGGTCGCCGAGGCCGGCGGCGGCGGCGCGGCGCAGGAAGGTCTCGCGCGCCGGGGCCGGCGGGCCGGCCAGAACCAGGACCTCCTCGCGACCGGCCTCGGCCAGGGCCGCCAGGACAGGCAGGAGATCCTCGAGGGCCTTGCGGCGTCGGGCCCGGGCGACGGCCAGGAGGTAGGGACGTTCCGGACCCAGCCCCGGGACCGTTTCCCGGGCCTCCCGGGTGGGGCGAGCCTCCAGGAAGGCGGCGTCCACGGCGTGGGGGATCACCCGCGTCCGGCCGCGGGCGGCAGGGGCGAGGCGCAGGAGGCCGGCCTCGGTCCAGGCGCTCACGCAGACCAGGGCGGCGGCGCGGCGGGCGGTCCAGCGCGCCCGGAGACGGCGCAGTCCGGGGCGGCCCTCGTCCCGGAGCCCGGGATCGGCCAGGAAGGCGAACTCATGGATCGTGGCTACCCGCGGCAGCCGGGCCCGCAGCGGGAGGGCCAGGACCGGACTGTGCCAGAGATCCGCCTGGAGCTGCCGGGCCAGGGCCGGCGCTCCGGCCTCGCGCCAGGCGCGGCCGCCCCAGGCGCGGTGCAGGGGAAAGGGCAGGTCGGGAGGCAGGAGCCGCGGCGGCCGGGGTGCGGCGAGGTGCAGGTCCAGATCCGCGGGCTGCTCCCGGGCCAGGTGGCGGAGGAGATGCAGCAGCGCCCGCTCGGTCCCGGTCACGAAGTCCTGGTCCAGGGCCGAGACGTCCAGGAGGACCCGCACCGGGCTCAGCCGGCGGCCTTCCGGGCGCGGCTCTCGATGGCCTCCAGGTAGACCTCGCGGGTCCGCTCCGCGGCCCGCTCCCAGGTGAACTCGCGGGCGCGTTTCAGGAGGACCGCCGCCGCCTGGCGGCGCCAGGGATCCTCGGTGAGGATGCGCTCGATGCCTTCGGCGATGCTGTCCACGTTCCGGGGCTGGACGCGCATGGCGCCCTTCCCGGCCACCCAGGCGGGGGCCGTGCGGTCGCCAACCACCACCGGCGTGGCACAGGCCATGGCCTCGAGGACCGGCAGGCCGAAGCCTTCGTGGAGAGACGGGTAGACCAGGGCGATGGCGCCGCGGTAGAGGCGCAGGAGCTCGTCGTCGGTGGTGTCCTTGTTCCAGCGGATGCGGTGGCGGAAGGGCGAGCGTTCCAGGCGTTCCAGGAACTCGGCGTACTCCCAACCCTCGCGCCCGACGATCACCCAGTCGGGGGCCAGGTCCTTCTGCCAGAGCCTCTCCAGGGCCTGGAGGATGCGCAGATAGTTCTTGCGCGGCTCCAGGGTGCCCACCGTCAGGAGGTACTCGCGCCGGTCCGGAGCCCCCTCCGGCGGCGGCGAGAAGAAGGGGCTGACGCCGTTGGGGACCACCCGGACCTTCTCCGGATCCACACCGATGAGCTCGGCGTCGTGGCGGGCGGGCTCGCTGACGACGATGACCTTGTCGGCGCGCTGGATGGCCCGGCGCACCCGGTCCATGAGGACCGAGGTGTTCCAGCCGTGGAAGGTCGGGTCCACGGCGAAGGCGGCGTCGTGCAGGGTCATGACCGCCGCCGCGCTGCGCACCGGCGGGTAGACGTAGTCGGTCCAGTGGAAGACGTCCACGCGCGCCGGGAAGCGGCCGGCGTCGAGGCCCGGCAGGCGGGCGAGCTCGTTCATGATGCGCGCCGGAAGCCAGCCGCGATGGAAGCGGTGGCGGTCCGGCGGCAGATCCCGGGGCAGGTCCGCGCCGCCGCGCCAGGCCGGGGCGAAGAGCTCCAGGAAGGGGCCGTCGGGGATGCCGCACAGGTGGCGGGCCAGTTCCCGGGCGTAGCGCCCGATCCCTGCGTAGCTGAAGAGGGCCGGGCGGATGTCGAAGCCGACGCGCATGCGCTCCCAATCTAGCCCGGCGTAACCGCCGCCGCCCCCCGCGGCAGGCGTCGGAGTTCGCGCCAGGCGAGAAGGAGGACCAGGGCCTCGGTGGCCAGGCGGGCGCCGGCGGCGCCCTCGAGGCCCAGGGCCGGGATCGCGGCGAGGCACAGGGCGAGGTCGAGAGCGAGGCCGAGGGCGGACAGGCGCAGGACCTCCCGCGCGCGGCCGGCGGCGATCAGGCCCGTGACAAAGACGCTGCCGGTCCAGGCCAGGGCCGCCGCCCCGCCGAGGATGCGCAAGGCGCCGGCGGCCTCGCCGTAGTCCGGACCGAAGAGGAGGGGAAGGAGCAAAGGGGGCAGAGGCAGGGCCAGGAGCGCCGCCGGCCAGGCCAAGGCGGTGAAGGCGCGGGCGAGGCCTCCGAGGCGGCGGCGGAAGGCGGTGGGATCGCGGCCGGCGTCGGCCGAGAGGCGCGGCAGGGCCACCGTGAGCACATAGCTCGGGAGCATCAGGGCCAGCTGCAGGGCGGCCTTCGCCGGCGCGTACAGCCCGGCCGCCGTCTCGCCGGCCAGGGCC
>JALUUN010000366.1 GCA_027021325.1 Planctomycetota bacterium | reverse complement strand
TGCGGAAGCCCAGACTTCCGTCCTTGATCTCCACCCGGGTCCGGACCTTCCAGGGGGAGCCGGCCGCGGCGCGGCGGAAGCGCGCCCGGGCCAGGAAGCCGCGGGCGGACAGTTCCGAGATCGAAGCCCAGGGCAGTTCCCGCAGATCGAGACCGCGGGGCGCCTGGGCGTCCACCGTGAGCTCCGCGGCTCCGGACTGCGGCTGGCTGCGCAGCCAGAGCCGCAGGTCCAGGCCGCCGGGCAGGGCCAGGACCGCGCGCAGCCGGAGCCCGTCGGATCCGTGCTTCGCCGTGGCCATGGGCAGCTCGAGGACCAGATCCCGTTCCAGCCCCTCGTCGCGGTAGTGCAGGCGGCCGTTCAGGATCTGCAGGGGCAGCTCGGGGAGCCGGGGAGTCTCCGGGTCCGGCTGCGCCTCGAGGAGCTTCTCCAGGAGGCGGCGGTCGAGGTCGAGGCGCGGGGCGTCCACGAGGAGCCTCCCGAGGCGGAGCCGGCCGCGCAGGAGGGACGGGAGGGAGAACCGGGCCACGATCCGGGAGGCCCGCAGGCGCTCGACGCCGTCCACCTCGACGCGCAGGTTCCGTGCCTCCACGCGGCCGGTGCCGAGCCGCAGCACCGGGTCCTCCCAGCGGATCCGCAGGACGCCGTGCTCCCACTCGAGGTCCTGGAAGACCGCAGGCTCCCAGCCTGCGGGCAGGGGCAGCGGAAACCAGGCGGCGGCGGCGAGGAGGCCGCAGAGGAGCAGGCTCAGCCGGGAGGAACGGCGCTGGAACATGCCCGGGCCTTCAGGGAAGGGCCGCCGGGGCGGGGCGCTCGCGCAGGTGGACGCGGCGCACGCGCGGGCCCAGGCGGCAGGAGACCTCGTAGGGGAGGGTGCCTGCCGCCCGGGCCAGCTCGGCCAGGGAGATCCGGGCTGCGCCGTCCCGTCCGACGAGGGTGACGCGGTCGCCCACCGCCGCGCCCGGGACCTCGGTCACGTCGATGGCGGTGTAGTCCATGGAGACGGCGCCGACCACGGGGCAGGGCCTCCCGCGCACGAGGACCCGCCAGGGGGCGCGATTCTCCCGTTCCTGGACGGCGGAGGAGCAGCGCCAGGGCAGACCGTCGGCGTAGCCCAGGGGAAGGATCGCGAGGCGCGTCGGCCGGGCCGCCTTCCAGGTGCCTCCGTAGCCGACCTCGGAGCCCGGCTCCAGGTCCTTGAGGAAGACGATCTGGGTGCGCAGGGACAGGACCTCACGCAGGGCGGGATCCGGCGGGCAGCCTTCCGGCAGGAGTCCATAGAGAGCGAGGCCCGGACGCACTGCCCGGCCCGCAAGCGGCGGCGGCGAGGTGAAGAGCAGCGCCGAGTTGGCCGCGTGCGGCACCGGGACCGGCAGACCGTGCTCCTGGAGTTCCTGGAGACAGGCCTCGAAGCAGGCGAGCTGTTCGGCGGTGCGGGGATCGAGGGCGCCCCGCGGGCTTGCACAGTGGGTCATGAGGCCGCGCAGGACCAGTCCGGATTCCTCCAGGATCGTCCGGGCGACGCGCAGGGCGGCGCGGGGCAGGACGCCGAGCCGGCCCATGCCGGTGTCGATCTTCAGGTGGACGCCGGCCCGGCGGCCGCGGCGCCGGGCCTCGGCGCCGATCCGGCGCGCCCGGCTCTCGGAGTGGACGCCGACCTCGATGCCGTGGGCCAGAAGGTCCGGGATCTCGGCGTCGATCACCGTTCCCAGGACCAGGAGGCGGCAGCGGATGCCGCCTTCCCGGAGTTCGAGGGCTTCGGTTGCGTCGCCGACGCCGAGGCAGGGAGCCCCGGCCGCCTCGCAGGCCCGGGCCACTTCGAGGGCGCCGTGGCCGTAGGCGTTGCCCTTGAGGACCGGCCAGACCTCGGCCGGCCCGGCGCGCAGGCGGGCCTGCTCGAGGTTGTCTTCCAGGGCCTCCAGATCGACCTCGGCCCAGGCACGGTATCGCGCGGCCATGGCACCCGAGTATCCCGGGCGCCGGGGGCGGGTTCAACGGATGACAGCCCCCAGGAGCCCTTCCTCGCGCAGGATCGCCCGCACGCGCCGGGCCAGGAGCGTCGGGAAGGCGCGGTGCGCCGC
>JALUUN010000365.1 GCA_027021325.1 Planctomycetota bacterium | reverse complement strand
GGGCCGGACGGTTCCCTGTCCGCACTGCGGCGAGGACATCCGCGTGGATGCAAGCTTCTGCAGACACTGTGGAAGCGACGCCCACACCGGCTGGCGCGAGGATCCCCCCTGGACGGAGGAGCGGCCCGACGAGTTCAGCGACGAGGATTACGAGGACTTCCTGCGCCGGGAGTTCGGTTCCTCCTCTCGCCCGCGTCTGAACCGCCGCACCCTGGCCATCCTCCTCGCCCTTGCCCTCTTTCTCCTCGCCCTCGTCCTGAGGCCGGGCTCCTAAGCGCTTCCGAGGATCCACTCCGCCGCCCGCGCCGCCACGGCCAGGACCGGCGCGTGCGTGTTGCCGCCGGGGATACGTGGGAAGATCGAGGCATCCGCCACGTAGAGGCCTTGGAGACCGTGGACCCGGAGCCGCGGATCCACGACGGCGCCGGCGGGATCCGGCCCCATGCGGCAGGTGCCCACCGGGTGGTAGAGGAGTTCGACCCGCGACCGGAGCCAGCCCTCCAGTTCGGAGGGCTCCTGGACCTCGGGCCCCGGGTCCAGTTCCTCCTCCAGGAACGAGGCCAGGGGCTCGGTCTGCGCGAGCTCACGCCCGATCCGCACCGAGGCCAGGAGGGCTTCGACGTCTTCGGGATGCTGCAGGGTGTTCGTCAGGATGGCCGGCGGTTCCAGGGGATCGGCACTGCGCAGCAAGACCCGACCCTCGCTCCGAGGCTTGAGGAAGGCTGCGCCGTAACTGACACCGTGGAAGGGCGGACGGCGGAAGCCGTGCTCCTCGTACATCGCCGGAGCAAAGTGGAACTCGAGGTCGCACTCCGGGAGGTCCGCCCGGCTTCGGGCGTAGAGACCGGCCTCGGCGACGTTGCTGGCGGCCGGCCCGGTCCGGAGCAGGAGCCAGCGCAGCCCGTGGAGCAGGGCGCCGGGCAGACGGTCGGCGTGGGTCAGGGTGCGGCGGGTCGCCGCCCGGAAGTGGAGGCCGACGGCGGGGTGGTCCTGGAGATGCCGGCCCACGGCCGGAAGGGCGTGGCGGACGCGGAGGCCCCGCTCCTCGAGCTGAGCAGGATCGCCGATCCCGGAGAGGAGCAGGAGCTGCGGCGACTGGAAGGCACCCGCGCACAGGAGGACCCCGGCTTCGGCCCGGACCCGGCGGACCTGGGCACCTTCGAGGAAGCGAAGCCCCGTGACGTGGTCTCCTTCGAGCTCCAGATCCAGAACGCGGGCACCCGTCCGGAGATCGAGTCCGGGATGGCGCAGGGCCGGGCGCAGGAAGGCGTCCGCCGAGGACCAACGCCGGCCCCGCCGCTGCGTCAGCTGGAAGAGACCGGCCCCCTCCGGGCTGCCGGCATGGAAGTCCTCGCGCCGCGGGTGGCCGGCGCGGCAGGCAGCCTCGACGAAGGCGAGGCTCAGGAAGTGGGGCGAGCGCGGATCCTCCACGCGCAGGGGGCCCCCGGCGCCGTGCCAGGCGCTGGCGCCGCGGGCGTTGTCCTCGAGGGCCCGGAAGACAGGGAGGATGTCCTCCCAGGCCCAGCCCGGGCAGCCGCGCGCCGCCAGATCGTCCCAGTCCGAGGGGCGGCCCCGGGCGTAGACCATGGCGTTGATGGAGGAGGAACCGCCGAGGGTGCGGCCGCGCGGCAGGAAGAGCCGGCGGCCGCCCAGGGCCGGCTCGGGCTCGCTCCAGAACTCCCAGTCGCGCCGGGTCCGGAACAGACGATGAAAGAGGGCCGGGATCCGGACACAGGGGTGGCGGTCGGAGGGGCCGGCCTCAAGGAGGAGCACGCGGTGGCCGGCGGCACTCAAGCGTGCGGCGAGGAGGCATCCCGCCGACCCGGCGCCGACGACCGCCCAGTCGGTCCTCACCGCCGGCGTACCCGGGCCTCGCGTTCCTGGAGTGCCGCCAGGATCTCCCGCTTGCGCTCGTCCCCGGCTGCCGGCCATTCGGCGATCTCCTCGGGCGTCCGCAGGCAACCCATGCAGAGGCCGCGCGCGGGATCCACGATGCAGACGGCGACGCAAGGCGATCGCGGAGCGGGCGGCGGAACGGAATCAGGGGGGACGGACTCCATGGACGGTGTTCCCGGCCGA
>JALUUN010000364.1 GCA_027021325.1 Planctomycetota bacterium | reverse complement strand
GTCGGCGTCGGATCGCGCCGGTACGGCAGGATGTTGAAGGTGATGCCGGCCAGGCGCCGCGCCAGTTCCTCGCGCACCAGGATGTCACCCCGTTTCGCCAGGGCCTCGACCCGGGCGCGCAGGCCCTCGGCCTCCTTGCGCGCCTTCTCCTCCAGGGCCCGGGCCTGCTGGATCAGGCTCTCCTCCTCGGCCTGGCCCTCCGCCACCTGGGTGATGCGCCAGGCGTCGGCGGTCTTCTCCTGGCGGACGCGCTCGCGCTCGGCGGCGATGCGTTCGGCCTCGAGCTCGCCGATGAGCTCCTGGTACTGGGTGTTCATGTCGCGCTCGATGTTCGCCAGACGCTTCTCCCGGTCCTTGTCCAGGCGATGGAACTCCTCCTTGAGGCGCTCCACCTCCTGGTTGGCGATCTTGCGGTCCTCGATGGCCTTCTCGTACTTCTCCTCGAACTTCGGCTTCGGCGTGATGATCTGCATGATCTCGATCCCGTGGGGCCGGAGCAGGGCGTTGAGACGGGTGAGGGAAGCCAGGGTGGCGTTGTCGTAGGTGGTGGGGTCGGCCACCTCTTCGGCGCTGTAGCGGCCGAACTCGTCCCGCAGGATGCTCCGGGCGTAGGACCGGACCCAGTTCTCCTTGAAGGCGTCGCCGGGTCCCGAGTCGGCCAGGACCTCGTGGGCCTGGCCCTCGATGAGCTTGTAGTGGATCTCCAGCTTCTCGAACCAGAAGTTGGAGCCGTCGTTGGCGCGCACCGTGAGTTTGCGCACCACCGTGGTGCTCGGCGAAGGCATGGTGCCGTCGCGGTCGCCCTCCATGATCAAGGCGTTCGGGGTGCGATCGAACTTGAAGGCCTGGTTCGCGAAGGGCAGGAACAGCTTGTAGCCGGGTGTCGTGACCACCCGGGACTCGCCGCTGAGATAGTTCACGATCACCGCCACCTCGTTGTCCTTGACCTCGACCAGGCCGCCGCGGCCGGTGAGGAAGATCAGGAACACGAAGAGGGCCAGGAACAGGCCCGCCAGGCCGCGGAGGATCACCTTGCGGCTCAGGCGCGGCAGCTCGAAGGAAGGCGCCTGAGGACGCCGGCGCCCGGGTGGCGGCGGCGGACGGAAGGGGTCGTCGGGTCGGTTCATGACGGATCTCCTCGGGGGCAGGGTATGCCCGAGGCCACCGACTCTTCATCCTTCTCCGCCGAAACCGCCGGGATTCGCCTGCGCCGGGGCAGAATGAGGCCATGGCAGGCGGCGTGGAGGCGGTCCCGAGGAGGTGCAGCCGGGCCGGCCGGGCCTGGCGGGCGGCCCTCGGGCTGATCCTGGCCGCCGGCCTCCTGGCCTGGGTCCCCTCCCTGCACCCGGCCCAGGAGGTCTACGCCGCCCTGCAGCCGCTCCTCGCCCTCCAGGCCCTGCTCCTCTTCCTCGGCCTCTGGACCCGGCGCGGCGCGGCCGCCTTCTGGGCGCCTGGGCGGGCACGGGCGGCGGCGGCGGCGGCCGTTCTCCTCCTCGCCGGCGGGCCCGCCTCCCTCTGGCTGCCGGCCGCCTTCCCCACCCTGGCCCCCGAAGAGGAAACGCCCCGGGAGTTCGGGCTTCTCTGGTGGAACCTGCAGGTGGACGCGCCGGACCGAAGCCCGCAGTTCCGCCTCCTCCAGGAGAGCCGGGACGACCTCGTCCTCCTCGGCGAACTGCCGCCCGGACTGCCGGAGGACCTCTCCTTCCTGGCCGGGCCGCGGCCGCGCCAGCTTCGCACCGAGGTGCCTTCCCTCGCCGCCTGGAGCCGCCTGGGGACCCGTGAGGAGGAGGTCCTGGAGGTCCTGCCCGGCCGCCGGGTCCTGCACCTGAAGCTCGTCGCCCACCGCCGGCATGTGGACCTCTTCGTGGTCCACGCCCCGCCGCCGGGGACGCCGGAGCAGCTCGCCTTCTTCCGGGAACTGGCGCCCCGGGTGGCGGCCTGCCCGCGGGCGGTGGTGGCGGGCGACCTGAACGCCGTGCCCTGGAGCCCGGTCCTGCGCCGCTTCCGCCGCGAGGCCGGCCTGCGCGATGGCCGCCGCGGCCGGGGCCTCCTTCCCACCTGGGGGCCCGAGGGGCTGCCG
>JALUUN010000363.1 GCA_027021325.1 Planctomycetota bacterium | reverse complement strand
CGGGTGCGCTCCAGGGCGGCGCGGAAGGCATCCTCGTCGAAGTCCCGGCCCGAGATCCGTTCGCAGACCGGAACCAGCTCCCGGAGCTGGTCCGCGACGTAGCGGATCTCGTCGGGGCTCGGGCCCTCCGTCCCGCGCAGGTAGGGCACGTCCACGACCACCATCTCGGCGCCGTAGAACTCGGCCAGGGCCTCGAACCAGCGCAGGTAGGTGGCGCAGCCGGCGTAGTTGCAGACCAGGAGATCGGGAGGCGGGAGCTGCGACCCGTGCGGCATGCGGTTGCCTCCCAGGAGCAGGCCGATGTCGTTCTTGACGTAGCCGCAGACGTCCCCGGAGTAGCCCTGGTCCTCGGCGGCGAGGATGTTCGGGCCGGCGACCTTCTTGATGCCGCACTGCAGGGCGTTGACCTCCGGGTAGACGAGGTGGAAGCCGCAGGCCTGGAGCAGCTCGCCGAGGTTGCCGCTGATGAACAGATAGGCCACCTTCTCGCCCCGGTCCGGGGCCTCCTGAAGGCGCCGGTACCAGTCGCCGAGGAGTTCCTTCTGGAGGCGCTGGCCCGTCCCCTGGTACTGGAAGCGGCCGCTCATGCCCGGAGCTCCTCGGCGAAGAAGAGGATGGACTCGACGAAGGTCTCGGCCTGCGTGCGGAGGGAATCGAAGGTGGCCATCTTTTCCTCGAACTCGACTTCCAGGTAGGGGATGCCGGCCGCCTCCAGAGCCCGCTTGTGGAGCACGAAGTCGTAGAAGGCCGGCTCGCAGAACTTGGCGATGCAGAAAAGGACCCCGTCGGCGCCGGACTCCCGGACGCGCTCCACCAGCCGCGCGCTGCGCTCGGCGGGGTCCTTGTGCCGGGCGACGCAGGGCTCGGCGTCCTCGAACCAGCCGCGCACCAGGTCCTGCCAGGGGTCGCCGCTGCGCTGGAGCGGTCCCCGGTACCAGCGCAGGCCGCGCGCCAGATCGCTCTCGACGACGAAGCAATGGGCGTCGTCGAGGGTCCGCAGCAGCTCCAGCGGCGGCTGCTCGCAGAAGGACCCTTCGAGGACCACCCGCACCCCGTCCAGCGGCTTGCCCTCGCGCCTGGGGAGCTCCTGCAGGACCTCTTCCAGGACGGCGTTGTGCTCGGCGGGATCCCGGAGGCCCGCGGCGCGCACCAGGACCAGGAGCTCTTCCAGGCTCAGGCGCCAGGGTTCCTCGCGGCGGACGGCGGCCAGCCGGCGGAGGAGCCGCCGCTGCTCCTCGTAGAGGTCCAGGGAGCGGACCAGGCTCTCCTCGGTCACGGAACGGCCGGTACGGGAGGCGATCCGCTCGGCCAGGTCCCGGAGGTGGTTCCGGTAGTACTCCGCGGCGCCGGCGCTGTGCAGGTTCTGGGGGTAGTGGAGATACTCGCAGAACATCCCGGGGAAGTTGCGCTGCCAGACGCCGCTCAGGTTGCGCGCCACGTCGCAGAGGCTGGAGAACAGCATCCCGTCCAGGAAACCGAGGCGCCCGCTGAGCCCGAGCTCCAGGGTGCTCCGGGAGATCGAACAGATGAAGGACTGCATGCGGGCGTCGGCCTGCTCGACCTCGATGGCGTCGCCGCCGCCGTAGATGGCGACCGGTAGGGCGCCGGCGGCGTGGATCACTTCCTGCGGCGCGTACACCGGGAAGAAGCCGACGCAGGCGCGGCCCGGGGCGGCCTCCTTCCAGGCGCGCAGGGCGCGGAACTCCGGATCCTGGACCTCCCGCCGCGCCGCTTCGAGGTGGGCGTCGAGGACGCTCCGCATCTCAGCAGTCCCCCCAGACCGGCTTGCGCTTCTCGAGGAAGGCCTGGAGGCCTTCGCGGGGGTCCTCCAGGGCCATGAGCTCCTCCAGGTAGCGCTGCTCGAGGGCCGGAAGGATCCGTTCCAGGGCGTCCCGCCAGGGCCAGCGGGCGGCGGAGCGGGCGTGGCGCAGGGAAACCGCCGAGTGGCGGCCGAAGCGCGCGTCGGCCCAGGCCTCCACCGCCTCCAGGAAGGGGCCCTCGCCGGCGGCGAAGTCCGCGAGCCCGGCGGTCATGGCCTCCTCGCCGGAGAGCGTTCCGCCGGAGAGGATCAGGGCCGAGGCGC
>JALUUN010000362.1 GCA_027021325.1 Planctomycetota bacterium | reverse complement strand
TCCATGCCGACCCGGCACTGCGTGCACTGGCCGCAGGTCTCGTGGTCATAGAAATCGGCCAGGACCTCGGTGGCGCGGACGATGCAGGTGCCTTCCTCGACCACCACCAGGCCGGCGGTCCCGAGCATGACCCCGCGTTCGCGTACCGAGTCGTGGTCGAGGCGGACGTCGGCGTCGGCCGCGGGGAGCAGGCCGGTGGAGGAGCCGCCGACGTAGAAGGCCTTGAGGGGGCGGTCGCCGCGCATGCCGCCGCCGTACTCCTGGAGGATGGTGCGCACCGGCAGCCCGAGGGGAAGCTCGTACACTCCCGGCTTCTTCACGTGGCCGCTGATGCCGACCAGGAGGGTCCCGGGCGAGTTCGGTGTGCCCACCTGGCGGTAGGCGGCGGGGCCGACCTCGAGGATGGCAGGTACCGTCGAGACGGTCTCGACATTGTTGATCGTGGTCGGCATCCCCCAGACGCCGAAACCCGCGGGGAAGGGCGGCTTCGGCCGCGGGTGGCCGCGCTTGCCCTCCAGCGACTCCATGAGGGCGGTCTCCTCGCCGCAGATGTAGGCGCCGGCTCCGGGGTGGGTGTGGATCTGCAGGGACCAGTCGCTGCCGAAGAGCTTCTCGCCCAGGAGGCCGGCCTCGCGCGCCTCCCGGATGGCCTGGTCCAGGCGCTGCCGCGGGTAGCGGTACTCGCCGCGCACGTAGATGTACACCGCTTCGGCGTGCATGGCGTAGGCCGCGAGGGCGGCGCCCTCGAGGACCAGGTGCGGATCCTTCTCCATCAGCAGCCGGTCCTTGAAGGTTCCCGGCTCGGACTCGTCGGCGTTGACCAGGAGATAGTGCGGGCGACCGTCGGGCTCCGGCATGAAGGACCACTTCAGGCCGGTCGGGAAGCCGGCGCCGCCGCGCCCGCGCAGGCCGGATTCCTTGACCGCCTCGACGACCTCGGCGGGTGTCATCTCGCGCACCGCGCGTTCCAGCTGGGCGTAGCCTCCGGCGGCGCGGTAGGAGCCCAGGGAGCCGTCGTAGGCCGGGTCCACCAGGCGCCGGGTCAGGAACAAGGGGTGAGCGGCGCTCACGGCAGTTCCTCCAGGATCTCCACCGCCGAGTCCGGCGTCAGGTGTTCGTGATAGGTCCCGTCCACGTCCATCATCGGGCCGTAGCCGCAGGCGCCCAGGCACTGCACCGCCTGCAGGGTGATGCGGCCGTCGGCACTGGTCTCGCCGGGTTTGAGGCCGAAGCGCTTCTCGATGGCGGCCAGGACGTCCTCGGCGCCACACAGGTGACAGGAAATGTTCTTGCACACCGAGACGAGGTGCCGGCCGGCCGGGCGGCGCCGGAACATCGGATAGAAGCTGACCACGCCCTCGACCTCGACCGGGGCAAGGCCGATCCATCCGGCCACCGCCTCCATGACCTCCGGGCTGATCCAGCCGTGCACCTCCTGCATGCGGTGCAGGATGGGGAGAAGGGCAGCGCGCTTCTGCGGGTAGCGCGCGGCCAGCTCCTCGAACTCGGCGTCGAGCTCGGGCGGGATCAGAGTGTTCTCGGAGGCGCTCATCGGTCGCACTCTCCCATGACGAAGTCCAGACTGCCGATGATCGCCACCATGTCCGAGAGCAGCCGCCCTCGGGCCAGCATGGGGATTGCCTGGATGCTGACGAAGGAAGGCGAGCGGGCGTGGCAGCGCACCGGGCGCGGGCTGCCGTCGCTCACGATGTAGAAGCCGAACTCGCCCTTGGAGGACTCGACCAGGGACATGGCCTCGCCGGCGGGCAGGGCCATGGCGGTGACCACCTTGAACTGGTGGATCAGTTCCTCCATGGATTCATGGACCCGGGGCCGGGGCGGAAGCACGTAGCGGCCGTCGCGGGCCAGGACGTCGCCGGGGGTGTCGGGCAGCCGCTCCAGGCACTGCTGGACGATGCGGCAGGACTCCCGGCACTCGGCGATGCGCACGAGATAGCGGTCGTAGGCGTCCCCTTGTTCGCCCACCGGAACCTCGAAGTCGAAGGTCTCGTAGCCGCAGTAGGGCTGGGCCTTGCGCACGTCGTAGGCGATCCCGGAGCCGCGCAGGTTGGGTCCGGTCAGGCCCA
>JALUUN010000361.1 GCA_027021325.1 Planctomycetota bacterium | reverse complement strand
CAGAGGGAACGGCGCATCGCCGGCATTCTAGCCCGCTTCCAGACGCCGGCCTCCCCTCCGCCTCGGAACGGAGGACCCTGCTCAGCCCCGGCGCCGCCCGCCGCGCCGGGAGGAGGAGCTCCGGCCCGAGGAAGCCCGGGAGGGCGAGGAGCGAAGGCCTGAAGAGCGGGAAGGCCCGCTGCGCGCCGAGGAGCGCGACGGAGAAGCCGACCTCGCCGAGGCCGCCGAGGACCGCGAGGACGAGCGTGAGGACGAAACCGAGGAGGAACGCGACCGGGAGGAGCCGGCCGACCGGAGCCCCGAGGAGCGCGAGGAACCGGATGCCGGGCTGCGCACGGTGTTCGCGGAACGGGAAGAGGACGCGGCGGCAGAGGAAGCGTGCGGCGCCGCGGAGACCGAGGAGGAGCGCCGGCTGGAACTCCCCGCCCGGCGCGAGGCGGAGCGCGAGCCGCCGGCGCTCCGGCGCTCCATCGTGGCGGCGTTCCGCGACGACGAAGCCGGAGCACGCACCTCCGGCGAGGAAGAGGCGCGACGGCCGGAGGTGGCGCGGCCGGAGCTCCCGCCCCGGGACGGCCCCGGGTCGCTGCGCTCGATCCGCGCCCCGGCCCGCACTCGCGAGGAAACCACCGGCTCCCGGTCCGGCTGTGCGACGGAAGCCGCACGGCGGGACGCGGAGGCCACCGGCCGGGCCGTCGCGGAGCCCCGGCCCGGACTCCGCGAGGCCGAACGGGAGGGCGGCGAGGGGGCGCGCCGGACCCGCGTCGGGGAGGCCCCACCCCGCTCCGCCGGGCGCAGCCGGGGCGCTTCGCGCACGACGACCAGACTCTCGGGCCCAGGATCCGGACCGGAGAGGCTATCGGCCACGGGGACGACGCTTCCGCCCCCGGCGGCGGGCACCCCGAGCTCCAGGACCACCGCGCCGCTCCAGGGATCGGCGGGGGCGCCGACGAGGCCTCCCCCGGCCCCGGCGCCCGGCAGCCCGCCGGCAGACTCGACCACGAAGCCCTCGGAGACGCTTCCGGTCCCCCCGAGATCCCCGGGGACTCCGCCGTCCCCGGGTACCCGGCCGGTGTCCTCGACGACGAAGCCGCCGCCTCCTTCGCCCGTGCCGCCGCCGCCGTCCGCGACAGGACCGGAGCCGAGGTCCACCGGGTCGAGAGCCCGGGGACCGGGATCGGGAGGCGGCTCGTCGCCTCCCCCGCCGTCGTCCCCGCCGGTGCCCGTCCCTCCCCCGGTGTTCCCCGAGTCGTCGCCGCCGGAGGAGTTCCCACCATGCCAGACATGGGTTCCATAGCAGCCGCAGGCTCGGCAGCTCCAGCACCAGTTGTGGCACCACGGGTAGACACCGGGGCACCAGTACCAGGTGGAGGGCCAGAGCCAGTACTGGTAAGGCCATCCTGCGTAGACCGTGTAGGACTCGTAGACCCTCATATCGGTGATGCCCTGGCCCTGGTACTCGGCCGGTGGCACGGCGACGGCCGCGTTCCGGCCGGCGGCCCCCAGGGAGAAGGACCAGACCCTGGCCACGCCACTCGACTGGCCGCCCAGGTCGGCGTAGGGGGCGCCGGCGGCGACCTCAGGGCTGCCATCGCCGTCGAGATCGCCGAGGCCGGCGACCGAACTGCCGAGCCGCTCGCCGGCGCCGCCCAGGAGGACGGCGAGCTCGGTGCCGCTGTTGCCGGAATAGATCGTCACCGAGCCGGAGTTGCTGCCACCCCGGTCATCCCGGGGAGCGCCGACGGCCAGATCGCCGACCCCGTCGCCGTCCAGGTCTCCCACACCGGCCAGGGCGGCGCCGAAGCGACTGGCGGGCGCCGGCCCCTCCAGGGTGAGGATCGGTTCACCGCTCGCTCCGGAGTAGGCATAGGCCAGATCGGCCCGGGGAGCGCCGACGAGCAGATCCGGCACCCCGTCGCCATCCAGGTCTCCGGCCCCGCTCACGGCCATGCCCAGGCCGTCGCCGGCGGCGGCACCCTGGATCACGTAGAGCATGCGGCCGGTCTTGCCGGAGAACACCTGAACCTCCCCCTCCTGGGACGGTCCGGCCTGAGGGGCTCCGACGGCGAAGTCGCCGTGGCCGTCCTGGTCCACGTCGCCGATGCCGGCAACCGCGAAGCCGAACATCTCGCCGGCAGCGGCACCGGTGAAGGCGTGCAGGGTCGAGCGGTCCTTGCCCGAGAAGACGAAGACGCTCCCGGCGTCGGCGGCATGGGTATCGTCCCGCGGCGAACCGACGAGGAGGTCGGGGAAGCCGTCCCGGTCCACGTCGCCGACGCCGCTGACCGCAAAGCCGAACTCGTCCAGGGAGCCGTCGCCGGCGAAGGTCGCCAGGAGCTCGCCCGTGCGCCCCGAGTACAGGCGCGCGGCCCCGTGCCCCGGGCCGGCGGCATCGTCGAAGCGGGCGCCGACCAGAAGGTCGGCATGGCCGTCGCGGTCCACATCCCCCACCCCGGCGAGAGCGACCCCGAAGTCGTCATGGTCCGAGGCGCCTTCAAGGGTGCGGAGGGCCTCGCCGGTACGCCCCGAGACGATCTGCACGTAGCCCGGACTGGGCCGGCCGCTGACGAAGGCCTGGACCGCTCCCACCGCCCAGTCGGGCACGCCGTCGCCATCGAGGTCGCCGAGGGCGGTGATCGAAGTGCCCAGGAGATCGCCGCGCCGGCCCTGGATCCAGGCCAGACGGTCCTGGCCCCGGAGGGCGGCCGGGGCGGCCGCGAGGAGCAGGAGCAGCGGAAGGCCGCGGCGGGCGGTGCGAGGGAGCATGGGAACCTCCAGATCCGGGGGACCGGCGGCCCGGAAAAGGGCGTGCCGGGGCCTCTACACTACGCCTGGATCGGCCGGATCGGGGCCAGGAAGGCTCACATCCGACCGTCACATGCCCGGAAATATCACGCCAAGACGACGCCCGACGTTACGTCACGACCCCGGCACCTTCGGCCAGGCCGCCTCGACGGCCTCCCGGACCCGCAGGGCGAAGCGGCTCAAGGCCGGCCCGAGGGCCCGGGCCAGGCCGGCGGGCCCGGGAGCCCCCAGGGGCTCCTCTTCGCGGATGCGCTCCTCCAGGAGCGCCGCCCCCTGGGAATCCAGGAGGCGGACGACCCCCTCGACCCGGGCCCGGGAACCCGCAGGGCTCCGGACCTCCTCGAAAGCATCCAGCCGGATCTCCAGGGAGGGCGCCCGGCCGCGGCTGCGCCGGAAGGCTCCGGATTCGAAGAGCTCGCGTTCGACGGCTGCCTGGACCCGCTCATCCGGATCCTCCGTCCAGCGGTCGCCCGGGTGGAAGCCGACGTCGGGGCTCCCCTCCTCTCTCCAGACCAGGGGCGCCCCCAGGTGCCGGGCCGCCTGGACGACGACCGGCCGCAGGCCGCCCCGGGGCGAAGGCGCCTCCTGCGGAGGCGGGCCCGGGAGCGGCCGATACCAGTGCACCGGAGGCGCCGGCTCAGGAGCCAGGCAGGCCGCCTGGAGCAGGGCCGGGAGCAAGGGGGCATAGATGCGCAGGAGCCTGGTTCTCATCGGCGGTCCTCCTCGCCCGCCCTCTCCGGCGGCGGGCCGCCGCGGATCAGGACGGAGGGATCCTGCTCCAGCCGCTCGGCCAGGGCCCGGATGGCCTCCAGCGCCTCCTCCAGGGCCTGGAGGTCGCGGCGCAGGTCCGGTGCCAGGCTGGCCAGATCCCGGCTGAGGGCCGTCCCCTCTTCGGCCAGGCCCTGGACCGCCCCCGCTCCCCGGCGCAGGCTCGCGGCGGTCTCCTCCACCCGCGCCTCGGCCAGGGCGGTCTCGAAGGCGCCCAGACTCGAGTCCAGACGGGCCAGGACCGCCGCCACGGGCTCGCGCTGCTCCTCGAGCATGCCCAGGACCCGGCGCAGGTCGGCGACCGCCGCCTCGCCCTCCCCCAGGAGGCGGTCGGCCCGCCCCTGGAGGGCGCCCAGATCCAGGGCCAGGAGTTCCCGGTAGGCCTCGTCCAGGGTCTGCTGCAGGAGGATGGAGACGCTCTCGACGTCGGACTGGATCAGGATCTGGTCCAGGTTCTCGGTGAAGCGGGTGAGCTGGTTCACGAGCTCCGGCAGCAGCCGTGCCGTCGCCACGAGATCCTGCTCCAGGCTCTCCAGGGTCGAGGTCATGGAGGGAACGTAGTTCCGCGGCGGCTCGAAGGGCAGTTCCGGCGGCGGGTGCTCCGACGGGTCCACGACGTCGGCCTGGAGGAACTTCCCTCCGGTCAGGCCGGTGGAGACCAGCTGGAAGCGGAGTTCCGGGCCGATGAACTCCACCGCCTCGGGTTCGTCGCCCATGCGCACGAGGCCCAGCTCCTCGAGGATCGCCAGGTCGATCTCCGAGTTCACCTGGATGTGCCGCCGGTCCTCCGCGACGGTGATCCAGGAAACCGTGCCGATGGGAACGCCGCGGAACTTGACCGGCGAGCCCACGTCCAGTCCCTGGACGGATTCGTCGAAGTAGGTCACGGCGATGAAGGTGTCGCGGCCCAGGCGCACCGCCCCGAGCCAGAACAGGGCACCGACCAGGGTGGCGCAGCCGAAGAGGACGAAGAGCCCGAGCTTCCAGTGGTTCGTGGGCTGGGGATTCATGGCACCGCCGGCGTGCTCAGGGTCTCGGGCTGGAAGAAGGCACGTACGCGCGGATCGGGGGACTCCACGCGCAGCTGCCGGGGGTCGCCGCGGGCGAGGATCCCCTTCTCCTCCCGGTCCAGCAGGATGCAGTCCTCCACCAGCCGTTCGATGGAGGCGAGTTCGTGGGTGACGAGGACCACGGTCAGGCCGAGATTCCGGTTCAGGGTCAGGATCAGGTCGTCCAGCTGCGCCGCTGTGACCGGATCCAGGCCGGCGCCGGGCTCGTCGAGGAAGACCAGCTCGGGGTCCAGGACCAGGGCGCGGGCGATGCCGCCCCGCTTGCGCATACCGCCTGAGAGCTCCGCGGGCAGGTGGTTCTGATAGCCGCAGAGCCCCACCTGTCCGAGGCGCGCGCAGACCACCGCCTCGCGCTCCTCCGGCTCCAGCGCCGTCCAGCGCCGGAGCGGCAGCTCCAGGTTGGCGCCGAGGGTCCAGGAGCCAAGGAGGCCGCTGCTCTGGAAGAGGACGCCGAAGCGCGGCCGGCCCCGGGCCTGCAGCGGGTCGCCAACCCCGGCGATCTCGACGCGGCCGGTCAGGGGCGCTTCCAGACCGATGAGATGCCGGAACAGGGTGGACTTGCCGGACCCCGAACCGCCGAGGATGGCGAAGATGGAGCCGCGCCGGACCTCGAAGGAGAGGTCCACGAGCAGAGGCTCCTGGCTCCAGCCGACGCTGAGGCCCACGACCTGGACCGCGACCCCGGGCTCCACCTTCACATTCCGATCTCGAACTGGAAGAAGAGGGCGGTGATCACGGCGTCGAGAAGCACCAGGAGGAAGAGGATGGTCACCACGGTCGAAGTCGTGGAGCGGCCGACGCCTTCGGCGCCGCCGCGGGTGGCGAGGCCGCGCATGCAGGCGACGCTGCCGATGGTGGCGCCGAAGACCAGGGCCTTGATCAGGCCGCCGCACAGATCCCAGCCGCTCATGGTGGAGTGGACCTCGTTCCACCAGGCCGCAGGCGCCATGTCCAACCGGGCGACAGCAGTGACCATGCCGCCCAGGGTACCGACGGCCACGGCCAGTACGGTGAGCAAGGGAACGACAAAGGCCAGGGCCAGGATGCGGGGCAGGACCAGGAAGGTGTAGGGATCGAAGCCGAGGGTGCGGAGGGCGTCGATCTCCTCCTGGACCTTCATCGTTCCGAGCTCGGCGGCGAAACCCGCGCCGCTGCGGCCGGCGACAATGACAGCGACCATGAACGGGCCAAGCTCCCGGGCCATGGAAAGACTGACGATGTCGGCGACGTAGACCGTGGCGCCGAACTTCAGGAGCTGGACCGCGCTCTGGAAGCTCATGATCATGCCGATCAGGAAGTTGATCAGGAGCACGATGGGCAGGGCGTCCATGCCGGCACGGTTCACCAGGCCGCCGATCCCGCGCCACTGCATCTCCGAGGGCCGGCGCAGGGTCCGGAGAACGGCCCGTGTCAGGGCCCCGGTGAAGGCCAGGATCTCGCCGCAATCCCGGACCAGCTGCAAGGTCGCGCGACCCAGGGTGTCGAGCATGCCCCGGCGGCAGGGCGCCGGCCGCAGGGCCCGGGGATCCGGCAGGCCCTCGTGCAGGTCCAGGATCCCCCGCACCGGCGGCGGCCCGCCGCGCCACAGGAGCCGGCGGCCGGCAGCGGCCGCCTCTGCCTGCCAGCGGAGCAGGACCGCAGCCGCGCCCGCTTCCAGGACCCCGAGGCCGCCCAGGTCGAGGACCCGGTCCCCGGGAGGCGGGAGACCGCCGAGCTCCCGCCGCAGCCAGGGCAGGTCCTCGAGGCCCAGGCGCCCTTCCAGGAACAGGACCTCGGCCTCCCCCTGGGACTCTCGGCACGCGATGCGGAACACCCCCTCCATCACCGGCCCAGGATAGGAAGCGGCCTCGGCCGGGAGAAGGAAGCAGGCTAGCCTGGGCCCCGTGCCGGCGCTCCTCGACAGCCATGTCCACTTCTGGGATCCCGGGCAGCTGCTCTATCCCTGGCTGGAGGAGCACCGCGAGCTCCGGCGTCCACACCTTCCCAAGCACTGGCTCGGTGCCCTTCCCGAGTCCCGGCGCCCCGGAGCCCATGCCCTCTTCGTGCAGGCGGACTGCCGCCCGGAGGACGCTCTGGCCGAGGCCGCCTGGGTCCTGGCCCTGGCCGACACCGGGGCCCCCGTCGCCGGCCTCGTCGCCTGGGCGCCCCTGTCCCGCGGCGCCGGGGCGCGGCCCCACCTGGAGGCCCTGCGCGAGCTCCCCGGGGCCGGCCGCATCCGCGGCGTCCGCGAGCTCCTCCAGGACCGTCCTTCGGGGACCGCCCTGGAGCCGGCCTTCCTCGAGGGAATCGCCCTCCTCGCCGAGCCCGGCTGGCGCTTCGATCTCTGCCTGCGCCAGCCCCAGCTGGCCGAGGCCGGCGAGCTCGTGCGCCGCAGCCCGGAAGTCCTCTTCGTCCTCGACCACCTCGGGAAGCCGAGCATCGAGGACCGGGCCTTCGACGCCTGGCGCCGCGACCTGGATGCCCTCGCAGCCCTCCCGAACATCGCCGCCAAGGTCTCGGGGCTGCTGACGGAAGCGCCGCCGGAGAAACGCCGCCTCGAGGATCTGCGGCCCTGGCTGGACCATCTTCGCCAGGCCTTCGGCCCCGACCGCCTGCTGTTCGGCGGCGACTGGCCGGTCGTGGACCTCGCCGGCGGCCTCGCCGCGTGGACCGCCCTCGTCGAGGCCTGGAGCCGCGACTGGCCCGAGGAAGAGCGCACTGCCCTCTGGTGCGGCAACGCCCGGCGGATCTACGGCCTCGACGGCGCAGGCGGCACGGAACGGACCCCCTGCTAGACTGCCCGAGGACATCGAGCGCCTGCGCCGCCTCCAACCCTGCCCGCATTGAGCCCGTCCTCCGAGCCCCCGAGGAACGCCGAGGAGGCCCAGGCGCGCATCGCCGAGATCCTGGCGGAACTCAGCCAGGGTGACCGCCGCGGCGCCGACGAGCTGCTGCCGCTGCTCTACCAGGAGTTCCGCGAGATGGCGAGCCGCTTGTTCCGGCAGGAGCGCCGGGACCACACCCTGCAGCCGACCGCCCTGGTGCACGAGGCCTACATGAAGCTCGTGGACCAGCGCCGGGTGGACTGGCAGGGCCGAACCCACTTCATGGCCGTCGGAGCCCAGGCCATGCGCCGCATCCTCATCGACCACGCCCGCGGCCACAAGCGCCTGAAGCGCGGCGGAGGACGCGCCCTGGTCAGCCTCGACGAGGACCTGGCGCCGGCGGCGAGCCGGCCGGTGGACGCCGTGGACCTGGCCGACGCCCTGCAGCGCCTGCAGATCCTCGACCCCCGGCAGGCGAGGATCGTCGAGCTCCGCTTCTTCGGCGGGCTCACCGTGGCCGAGGTCGCAGAGGTTCTCGGTGTCAGCAAGCGCACCGTCGAGGGCGACTGGACCATGGCCAAGGCCTGGCTGCGCCGGGAGCTGGCCGCCGCGGATCCCGGTGAGGGTCCGGAGGACCGGGAGGAGCGGCCCTGAGCAGCGAGCGGCAGCGCCACACCCGCATCAAGGATCTGTTCCTGCAGGCGCGGGAGATGCCGCCCGGGGAACGGACGGCCTTCCTCGAAGAGGCCTGCGGCGAGGACTCGGAGCTCCTGGAGGAGGTGCGTTCGCTCCTCGCCCACGAGGAGAGCGACACGGTCTTCTTCGCCTCCCTCTCCGAGCGCTTGGCGGCGGCGATGGTGGACTCCGCGCCGGCGGAAGGCGGCACGCCCGACGAGGGAGACGGCGGAGGCCCGTCGCCGGCTTCGCCACGCTTCGCTCCCGGAACCGTCCTCGCCGGGCGCTTCCGGATCGTGGCGCGCCTCGGACGCGGCGGCATGGGCGAGGTCTACCGCGCCGACGACCTCAAGCTCGGCACCTCCGTCGCCCTCAAGTTCCTCCCCCGCGCCTTGATCCGCGACCGGATCGCCCGCGAGCGCCTGGCCCGGGAAGTACGCCTGGCGCGGGGCATCGCCCATCCGAACGTCTGCCGGGTCTTCGACCTCGTGGAGGCAGACGGCGAGGTCTTCCTGACCATGGAGTACGTGGACGGCGAGGACCTGGGCTCCCTCCTGCGCCGCATCGGCCGCCTCCCCGAGGACAAGGCCGTGGACCTGGCGCGCCAGATCTGCGCCGGCCTCGCCGCCGCCCATGAACTCGGCATCCTGCACCGCGACCTCAAGCCCGCCAACATCATGGTGGACGGGCGCGGGCGGGTGCGCATCACCGACTTCGGCCTCGCCGCCGCGGCCCGCGCCGAGGACGGCGGGCCGGCGGTCACCGGCCGCGAGGCGCGGGAGGGCACCCCCGCCTACATGGCGCCGGAACAGCTGGCGGGCAAGGAGGCCACGGTCGGCAGCGACCTCTACGCCCTGGGGACGGTCCTCTACGAAATGTTCACGGGGCGCCAGGCCTTCTTCGCCGACTCCGTAGCGGAGTACCGGCGCCTCCACGAGACCCAGATCCCGGACCGCCCCTCCACGCACCTCTCCGGCATGGACCCGGCAGCGGAGCGGGTCATCCTGCGCTGCCTCCAGAAGGATCCCCTGGCGCGCCCGGCCTCGGCCCTGGAGGTGGCGGCGGCCCTCCCTGGAGGCGACCCTCTGAGCGCGGCCCTGGCCGCCGGAGAGATCCCCTCCCCGGAAATGGTCGCCGCCGCCGGCGCCCGGAGCGCCCTGGACCGGCGCTACGCCGCCGCCACGTTCCTGGCGGTGGTCCTCCTCCTGCTCCTGGCCGCCCGTCTGGCCGGCGAGCTCGGCCTCATCCAGCGGGCCGACCCGCCTCTGGAGCCGGCGGTCCTGCGCGCCCGGGTCCTGGAGCTCCTCGAGGATCTGGGCCTGGAGCCGGGCGACGATCAGACCGAGGGCTTCACCAACGATCCGGCCTTCCCGCGCATCAACTGGCTGGCCTTCCGCGAGGGACAGCTCTGGGGCTTTCTGAACG
>JALUUN010000360.1 GCA_027021325.1 Planctomycetota bacterium | reverse complement strand
TGGACCTCCGGGCCTTCCGGGCACACCTCCTGCGCTCGGCCTGCACCCTGCTCCTGATCCCCGCCAACGAGTTCCTGGCCGCGGCGCAGGCCCACGGGCTGATCCCGGTCCTCCTGCACCTTCCCTGAGGAGGCGCCTCCCCAGCGCCCCGCCGGCGACCGCCTCCCCGTCTCAGGCCTCTCCGCCTCAGGCCGGAGCGAGGGCGCCCTCGGCCCGGAGCAGCTCCTCCTTCAGGTCCAGGCCACCGCCGTAGCCGCCCAGGCCGTCCGAGGCCAGGACCCGGTGGCAGGGAAGGACCAGGGGCAGGGGATTGCGGGCCATGGCGTTGCCGACCGCCCGCGCCGCGCCCGGGCTTCCGCAGAGGCGTGCCAGCTCGCCGTAGGTCCGGGTCCGGCCGGCGGGGATTCGCGCCAGCTCGCGCCAGACCCGGCCCTGGAAGCTCCGGGGGTCGCCGGGCATGCGCCAGGGGCCGGGATAGGGCGGCCCCTCACCCCGCAGGAAGGCCCGGAGCCACCGGCCCACCGGCGCCTCGACCCCGGGCAGCGCAGCCGGCGCGCGGCGGCCCGGGCGGGGCAAGCGGATCGCGAGGAGGACGCCCCCGGCGTCGTACTCGAAGAGGAAGTCGCCCCGCTCCGTGCGGGCGGCGCGCCGGATCCGGGGGGAAGGAGCCATCGGAGGCCAGCATAATGGGCTCCGGCCGGAGGCCGCCGACCATGACCGAGAAGACCCTGGTGCGCGTGGACCGTCTGATCGTCAACGATCAGCATGAGCGCCAGTTCCTCCAGCTGCAGGAGGCCGAGCCGGGTCCGGAAGGGGAGCGCCGCAGCCTGACCATCGTCATCGGCCCCGCCGAGGCCGGAGAGATCTCCCGCGGCCTCACCGGGGTCCGCACGACGCGCCCCCTGACCCACGAGCTCCTGTCGCGCGTGGTCCAGGCCCTGGGAGCGCGCATCGCCGAGGTGCACATCCACGATCTGCGCGAGGGCGTCTACTTCGCCACCCTGGTCCTCGAGCACCAGGGCGAGCGCCTGGAGCTGGACTGCCGGCCCTCGGACGGGGTCGCCCTGGCGCTCCGGGCCGGAGCCCCGGTCTATCTGGCCCCCCGCCTCTTCCGGGAAGGAAACGAACCGGGGTGAGGGGCCCGCGGAGAGGTGCCGGAGCGGCCGAACGGACCGGTTTTGAAAACCGGAGGCCCGCGAGGGCCCGCGGGTTCGAATCCCGCCCTCTCCGCCATCTCCCGCCCCCTGGCCGGCCGCGCCCGCAGCCGGTAGACTCTCCCGCCGCGCGGAGAGGTGGCAGAGTGGCCGAATGCGGCAGATTGCTAATCTGTTGTCGGGGAATTGCCCCCGACCGCGGGTTCAAATCCCGCCCTCTCCGCCACCCCTTCTCCCGAACACTCCCGGACTGAGGGCCATGGGCGCCTCCCCGCGGCCACAGCCTCGACGGCGCATCCTGGTGCTCGGGCTCGGCGCCTTCGGCGGCGGCGCCGGCGCCGCCCGCTGGCTGGTGCGCCACGGTCACGAGGTCACCGTCACCGACCTGCGGTCCTCGTCCCAGCTTCCCGAGGCGCACCGGATCCTGGACCCCCACCCGGTCCGCTGGCATGTCGGAGGCCATGACGAGGCGCTCTTCGCCCGGGCCGAGGTGGTGGTCGTGAATCCGGCCGTGCCCCGGGATTCGCCCTGGCTCGCCTGCGCCCGCCGCCACGGCTGCCAGCTCACGACCGAGGTGAACCTGGCCCTGGCGGAGGCCCGGGAGGTGCCGGCCCTGGCTCTCACCGGGACCCACGGCAAGTCCACCGCCGCCTCCCTCGCCGCCTGGATCCTGGAGCGGAGCGGTACCGGCGGGCGCGTCGTCCTGGCCGGGAACCTCGGCGGAAGCGTCCTGGAGGCGGTCGAGGGCCTCGGCCCGGAGGACCGCCTCGTCCTCGAGCTCTCGAGTTTCCAGACCGAGGCCCTGGAAGCCCCCGCGGGCTGGCCCCGGGTCGCGGCCCTGACCGGCCTGGGGCTGGACCACCTGGACCGCCACGGCACCGCCGCGGCCTACGCCGAGGCCAAGCGCCGCCTCCTGGACTTCCAGGACGGAGAGGGAGCGGCCCTCCTCCCGGGCGCGCTGGCCGAGGATCCCGCCTGGCGGGAGCGGGTCCGCGGTCGGCTCTTCCTCCTCGAACCCGAGCTCGGCCGCCGGCCCTGGCCGGAGGGAGCCCGGGGCTGGGGGGCCGGGCCGGAGGGGCTCCTGGAGTTCGGCCCGGACGGTCCACGCCTCCTCGCCCGGCGCGAGCGCCTGCCCCTCCGGGAGCCCTACCGCCTCGCCTCCCTGCTCGTCGCAGCCGGCGGCGCCCGGCTCCTCGGGGCGCCGGCGGAGAGCCTGGAGGAGGCCCTCCAGGGCTGGCCGGGCCTGCCCCACCGGATGCAGCCCCTGCCGGCGCCGCCGGGCCGGCCGCGCGTGGACAACGGGGTCGCCACCCACCCGGAGCCGACGGCGGCGGCCCTGGAAGCCGCCCGGGGCCCCGTCGTCCTGGTCGCCGGCGGCAAGGACAAGGGCCTGGACCTGGAGCGCCTGGCCGCCGCCTGCCGGCGCCGCTGCCGGGCCCTGCACCTCTTCGGAGAAGGCGGGCTGCGCCTGCGCGAGGCCCTCGGCGCCGGCGGTCCGGAGTGCCGGCTCCACGGCCATCTGGAGGCGGCGGTCCTGGCGGCCCTGGCCGACCAGCGCGAGGGGGAGACGCTCCTCTTCTCGCCCTCCTTCGCGTCCTACGACGCCTTCCGGAACTTCGCGGACCGCGCCCGGGTGTTTGGGGATCTCTGCCGGCAGGCGGCCGGGGAAAACCCAGCGCCCGGGGGTGACTCCCCGCCACGGGTGTCCTAGGAAGGAGAGCGCCATGCAGTGCCAGACCTGCGGAAAACTCCCGGCCACGGTCCACGAATTCCGGGTTCTCTACCCCGATCAGACGGGGGCGCCGGAAGTGCAGATCCGGCAGACCCACCTCTGTCCCCCGTGCGCCAAAACGGCAGGCATCCCCATGCCCGCCGGCATCCCCTCGGGCACCCAGCTGGTCAGCCTCCTGGGCAAGGCCATCCTGGCGCCCCTGAGTGCCGCCGCCCAGGCCAAGGCCCAGGACTTGAAGTGCCCGGACTGCGGGTGGACCTGGCGGGACTTCCGCCAGACCAGCCGTTTCGGCTGCCCGAACGACTACGCCGTCTTCGCCGAGCAGCTCCCCGAGCTCCTGGACCGGCTCCACGGCCAGTCCGAGCACGCCGCCTCCGAGGAGGAAGCCCGGCTGGCCCGCCTGCAGCGGGAGATGCAGGAGGCCGCCGAGCGCGAGGACTACGAGACCGCGGCCCGGATCCGCGACCGGATCCGGGCCCTGGAGGCGGAGCTCGAGGCCCCGGGGCCGGCCCCGGAGGCCCCTTCGGGGGGGGAATCCCCGCCGGCGGAGGGAGAATGAGTCAGGGCCCCCCCTCGGGGCGCCCGATACGGAGAAAGGAGGCCGGCTCCGGCCCGGCCTCCGCGGCCTGGAAGGAATCCCCTTCCCCGCACGCCTGAAAGAGCCATGTTCGATCGCTTCACGGAAAGAGCACGCAAGGTGATGGGTTTCGCCCGGCGCGAGGCCCAGGCCTTCCACCACGAATACATCGGGACCGAGCACATCCTGCTCGGCCTGATCCAGGAAGGCCAGGGAGTCGCCGCGAACGTGCTCAAGAGCATGGGCATCGACCTGGAGAAGATCCGCCGCGAGGTCGAGAAGATCGTGAAGGCCGGCCCGGCGGTCGAACCCACGGTCCAGATTCCTTTCACGCCGCGGGCCAAGAAGGTCGTCGAGCTGGCCCTGGAGGAAGCCAACAACCTCGGGCACAACTACATCGGCACCGAGCACCTGCTCCTCGCCCTGCTGCGCGAGCAGGAGGGCATCGCCGCCCATGTCCTCATGGCCCTCGGGGTCAAGCTCGAGGACGTACGCCAGGAGGTCATCGAGTTCCTCGGCGGCCCGCCCCGGGAGGAGGAGGAAGACGAGGAGATCGACGAGGAGGCCGGCGCCGGCCAGGCACCCGCCCCCCAGGGCAAGTCCAAGACCCCGGCCCTGGACAGCTTCGGCCGCGACCTGACGGAGATGGCGCGGCGCGGCGAACTGGACCCGGTCATCGGCCGCGCCGACGAGATCGAGCGCGTCATCCAGGTCCTGAGCCGGCGCACCAAGAACAACCCCGTGCTCCTGGGCGAACCGGGCGTGGGCAAGACCGCCATCGTCGAGGGCCTCGCCCAGTCCATCGTCAGCGGCTCGGTGCCCGAGGTCCTGCGCGACCGCCGCATCGTGGTCCTGGACCTGGCCATGATGGTCGCCGGCACCAAGTACCGCGGCCAGTTCGAGGAACGGATCAAGGCGGTGATGACCGAGGTGCGCCGGGCGCGCAACGTCATCCTGTTCATCGACGAGCTCCACACCCTGGTCGGGGCCGGCGGCGCGGAAGGGGCGATCGACGCCTCGAACGTTCTCAAGCCGGCGCTGTCCCGGGGCGAGATCCAGTGCATCGGCGCCACCACCCTCGACGAATACCGCAAGCACATCGAGAAGGACGGCGCCCTGGAGCGGCGCTTCCAGTCCGTCATCGTCGAGCCGCCGAGCCCCGAGGACACCGTCGCGATCCTCAAGGGCCTGCGCGAGCGCTACGAGGATCACCACAAGGTGCGCTACACCGACGAGGCCCTGGAGGCCGCGGTCGAACTGAGCATCAAGTTCATCAACGGCCGTTTCCTGCCGGACAAGGCCATTGATGTCATCGACGAGGCCGGCGCCCGCCTGCGTCTGCGCACGATGACGCCGCCGCCGGATCTGCGCGAACTCGACGAGCGCATCGCCGAGCTGGACCGCCTCAAGGAGCAGTCGGTCCAGGAGCAGGACTTCGAGGAGGCCGCACGCCGCCGGGACGAGGCCTACCAGCTGCGCCGCCAGCGCGAGGCGATCCTCGCCGAGTGGCGCAGCCAGGAGGCGAGTGACGAGAACCGTGCCGTCGTGGACGCCGACATCATCGCCGAGACCATCTCCAAGATGACCGGTATCCCGGTCAACCGGCTGGAGAAGGAGGAGGCCGAGCGCCTCCTGAAGATGGAGGAGGAGCTCGCCCGCACCGTCATCAACCAGGAAGAGGCGATCCATGCCATCTCCAAGGCGGTGCGCCGCAGCCGCTCGGGACTCAAGGATCCGAACCGGCCGACGGGCTGCTTCCTGTTCCTGGGGCCTTCGGGTGTCGGCAAGACCTGGCTCTCCAAGCAGCTCGCGAAGTTCATGTTCGGGGACGAAGACGCCCTCATCACCGTGGACATGAGCGAGTACATGGAGAAGCACAACGCCAGCCGCCTGGTCGGCTCGCCCCCGGGCTACGTCGGCTACGAAGAGGGCGGCCAGCTCACCGAGCAGGTGCGGCGGCGTCCCTACAGCGTGGTGCTCTTCGACGAGATCGAGAAGGGGCACCCCGACGTCTTCAACATGCTGCTGCAGATCATGGAGGAGGGCCGTTTGACGGACTCCTTCGGCCGCAACATCGACTTCCGCAACACGATCATCATCATGACCTCGAACATCGGGGCGCATCTGATGCGGGAGGGCGGCGGCGTCGGCTTCATGGCCTCCGAGGCCCAGACCGCCGAGAAGATCCGCAGCGGCATCCTGGACGAGGTCCAGCGCTTCTTCCGGCCCGAGTTCCTGAACCGCCTGGACGAGATCGTGATCTTCAACAGCCTCCGCCGCGAGGATCTGTACCGGATCATCGACCTCGAACTGCAGAAGGTGGAGGGCCGCCTGCGCGACCGCAAGCTGGTGCTGCACCTGAGCGACAAGGCGCGGGACTACGTGCTGGACCGGGGCTACAACCCCGAGTACGGCGCCCGGCCGCTGCGCCGGACCATCGAGAAGCTGATCGAGGATCCCCTCGCCGAGGAACTGCTGCGCGGCGCCCTGCCGCCGAACAGCCTCGTCGAGGTGGACTGGGAGGAGGGGTCCGACCAGCTGCGCTTCAACGCCATTCCGGCTCCCGAACCGGTGGCGGAGGAGGACTCCCCCGCCCCGGTGCCCGACGACTCCGGCGAGGATCCGCCGGACGAGTCCGGCGGATCCGGGAGCTGAGGCGGCCGGCCCCTGTCTCCGGACCGGCCGGGACCGTTTAGGGTGCCGGGTGATGCCGCCCGCGCCCGACCCCGGCCGGCTCCGCATGCTCCTGCGGGCCTTGCGGAGCGTCCCCGCCGGGGGCGCCGTGGTCTGCGAGCCCCTGGATCCCTGGGGGCCGCTCCTCGCCGCCCGCCGCGGCGACCGGGTCCTGGCCGCGGAGGCGGTGCGGCCCGGCGAGATCCTCGCCTGGATCCGGGCCGAGCCCTTCGCCCCCGGTGAGGATCCCCGCGCCTGGCGGGAGCGGGCCGCCGCGGTCCCGTCGCGCTATCTGGTCCTGGCCAGCCGCCATCCCGTGGCCCTCCTCGGCCGCCGTCATCCCGGGCTGCGTCTCGGCCACCGGGAAGCCGAGGCCCTCCTGGAGCCGGCGGGCTACCGCATTCTCGCCCGGGCCGCCCGGGCCCCCGGCCTCTGGCCGGACTGGGTCTACGTCTTCCTGAAGGAGGCGGGGAGCCCGCGCAGGTAGGCCTGCATCCACGCCCCCAGGGCCAGGGAAGCCAGGGCCATGGCCGCGCAGTAGCCCAGGGCGGCACCGAAGAGGGGGTTCCAGTCCAGGCGCGGCCCCAGGCGCAGGCCCAGGGCGGTGAGGACGGCGGCCAGGACCATGCGGAGGACCGTGACCAGCAGGCCCGGGCGGGCGCGCTGCATGCCCTCGAAGGAAGCCTTGAAGAAGAACTGGGGGGCCTGGAAGAGACTGGCGAAGGGAACGAGCAGGATCGCCGCCCCCAGGGCCTCGGAGGTGGCCTCGGAGTCGGCGAAGAAGCCGGCCACCGCCGGCCCTGCCAGGAGCAGGAGGGGCAGGACGAAGCCCAGGCAGTAGAGGTGGATGGCAAGGAGGCCCGTGCGCAGATCCCTGCGGATGGCCGCGAGGTCGCAGCGGCCCCAGGCGTGGGCCACGAGGGGCAGGGCGGCGACGCTCAAGGCGATGCAGGGCATGGCGAAGAAGCGCCCCAGGTAGTCGAAGAGGCCCCAGGCAGCCAGGGTGCTCGTGGCCGCGGGTCCGCTGCCCAGGATCAGGTTCAGGACCTGGCCCTCCGCGGCCATGACCAGGAAGGCCGTGCCCGAAGGAACGGCCAGGCTGAGGATTGCCCGCACCGGCTGCGGGTAACGTCCCGGGCGCGGAGCGCGCAGGGCGGCCCGTCGCCGGCGCTCGTGGCGGCCCGCCCGCCAGGCGGAGTAGGCCAGGGGAGGGAAGCGGCTGAGGACCGTCGAGAAGGCGATGCCGAAGATCCCCCAGCCGACGATGAAGACGAAGAACCAGTTCAGGAGCGCGTTCAGGAGCCCGCTCAGGAGACCCGCGACCATGGTCGTCACCGTGTCGCGGTGGGCCTTGACGACCGAATCCGGGATCACGGACCAGAAGGAGCTGAGCCCGGTGCCGGCCACGAGCACCATCCCGTAGATGCGGAACTGCCGCGCCGTGAGAGGGTCTGGCACGAGGTCCGCGGCCAGGAGTCCGATGCCGGCCCCGAGCAGGACGAAAAGGGCCGCAAGGGCGAGGATGATGCGCAGGGCGGCGGCCTTGAGCTGCTCCACCTTCTCCGACTCGCCCGCCGCCATGGCCGCCCCCAGGCGCGAGGTCAGGCCGTTCGAGGCGCCGACCCAGCAGGCGATCATCAGCCAGTTGAAGGGCAGCGCCAGCCGGATCGCCGCCAGGGAGGCGTCGCCGATGCCCTCCTCCCCCTGGAGCTGGGAGGCGAAGACCAGGTCCACACCGCCGGAGAGCAGGTCCCGCGCCCAGAAGCTGATGGCGATGGGCAGGGCCAGGCGCAGGAGGCCTGGAGCGCGGCGGGCGGCGGGGTCGGCCGGTCGGGAGTCCACGGGCGGACGGGATCCGGACCGGGAAGGCCGGCCGGAGGGGGCGCATCCTAGAATGCCGGGCCCATGCGCCGCGCGATCCCCCTGCTCCTGCCCCTCGCCCTGGCCGCAGCCTGCATGCGGGCACCGGACCCCGACCGAGGGCTGGCCCGTCCCGCCCTGCCGCCCGGCCACCCCCCCGCCAACGCTCCGGCCTCGCCCGGCGGCATGAACCCTGCCCCCGGCCTGAGCTTCGAGGCGCCCGAGCCCTGGACGGTCAAGCCCGATTTCCTGCGCAACTTCTACCTCGTCCAGTACGAGCGGAGCGACGCCCCCGGCGCCCGGCTCAGCATCAGCCTGACGGGCGGGAGCGTCGAGCAGAACCTGGAGCGCTGGGTGCGGCAGTTCCGGCTGGAGCCGGGCACCGAAGCCGAGCGCGGGGAGCGCGAGGGCGTCCTGGGCACGATCCAGACCCTGGTGCTCCGGGGCACCCTGGTCAGCACCCAGCAGATCGGCGGGGGGCCGGAGCGCAAGGACTGGGCCCTCCTGGGTGCGGCGATCCCCCAGGAGGGCGGCCAGGCCCTCTACGTCAAGGTCATCGGCCCCGCCGACCGGATCCTGGACGAGGCCGAGGAGCTCTGGCGCCGCATCGAGGCCCTGCGCCTCGAGAACTGAACAGAGAGGCCGCAACCCGGGCCGGCGCTCTCCGTCTCCTCCCCTGTGGAAGCCGGATCCGGACACCCTGGCCCTGCTCGGCCTGCTGGCCGGCGGAGGGCCGCCGCCGCGAAGGCTGGAGCGCCTGCTGCGGGAATGGCCGCGGCCGGCCGAGCTCCTGGACCCCGCCCGTCCGCGCCCGCCCGAGCTGCCGCCCGCGGCCTTCCTCCGCGCCCGCGGCCGGGAGGAAGCCGAGCGGCTGCGCGCGGCGGAAGCCCGGGCCCTGGGCCGGACGGATCCGCGTTGGCCCGGGGAGCTCCAGCATCTCGCGGTCCCGCCCCTCGCCCTGGCGGTGCAGGGCTCGCTCTCGGCCCTCGGACGGCAGCCTCGGGTCACGGTCGTCGGCTCGCGGGGGGCCACCCCCTACGGCCGCGGCCAGGCCCGGCGCCTCGGCCGGGAGCTCGCCGCCGCCGGGGTGGCGGTGGTCTCGGGGGCGGCCCGGGGCGTGGACCAGGAGGCCCATCTCGGCGCCCTGGAGGTGGACGGAAGCCTCTGCATCGCCGTGCTCGGTTCGGGCATCGACCGCCCCTATCCGCGGGAGGCCGTGCCCCTGCTCGAGGCCATCGCCCGGGCCGGCGGCGCGGTGCTCAGCGAGTTCCCCTGCGGCACGGGGCCGAGGCGCGAGTCCTTCCCGCGGCGCAACCGGATCCTGGCCGCTCTGGCCGAGGCCGTCGTGGTCGTCCAGGCCGGCCTGAAGTCGGGTTCCATGATCACCGTCGGCCACGCCCTGGACCTGGGCCGTGAGGTCTGGGCCCTGCCCGGCCCGGTGGACTGCGAGCTGAGCGCCGGACCCCACCGCCTCCTGGCGGAGGGCGCCCGCCTCCTCGACGATCCCGCGACCCTCCTCGAGGATCTCGGGGCCGTGCCGGCGTCCCGTTCGGAGGCTCGGGCGGGAAGCGGCCTCCTGGATCTCCTCGAGCGCGGCCCCCAGGA
>JALUUN010000359.1 GCA_027021325.1 Planctomycetota bacterium | reverse complement strand
CTTCGAGAACCCAGCGGAGCGCCGCCGCCTCGCCGGAGGAAAGAGGGCCGGTCCGCCAGACGAGGGCCGTGCCGCCCGCCCCCGGCGAGAGGGCGCGGACCTCCGCCCCCGGGATCCCCGGGCCGGGACGGAACGGCGGCGGCGCTTCGGCCCCGCCGCCCGGAAGATCCCCGAGCCAGAGCCGCGCCGCCTGGAAGAAGGGCTCCGGGCCCGGCCCGCCGACGGCGGCCAGGACCAGGCGCCCGGCCCGGACCTCCCGGTTCCAGAAGCGGGCGAGCTCCTCCCGGCCCGGCCCGGCCTGCTCCAGCGGATGGGGCCAGCCTCCGGCGCCCGGCCCACCGTGCTCCAGCGGATGGGGCCAGTCTCCGGCGCCCGGCCGGAGCAGGGCCCGGGCCCCCGCCAGGAGAAGCTCCTCCGCCGGGGTCTCCACCCAGGCCCGGCCCACCCCGGCCCGGGCCTCGTCCAGGAAGCGGAAGTCCGGCTCGCCGAGGATCTCCCGGAGGACCAGGAGCCAGGGCTCCAGGGAACCGGCGGGGAGCGACCAGACGCCGCGCAGGCCCGCGCCGCCCCCGCGCAGCGGACCGCCCTCGCCGCCGAGGGCCCGGAGCTCGCGCGCGAGCGCCCCGGGGCCCGGGAGCCGGGGGCTCCCCTGGCCGGCGGCGGCCGCGGCAAGCGCCGGCAGGGAAGAAGGCTCCCCCGCCTCCAGGGCGGTCCGCAGCCGCAGAGCCAGATGCACGCGCCGCGGCGAGGGCCCCGGCGCCCAGCGCAGCCGCAGGCCGTTGCGGAGCACGCGCTCCTGGATCCGCGGGAGACCCGGCGGCGGCCCTTCGCCCGAGGCGTCCTGGGGCGGAGCGGCGTCGGCCGCGGCGGCGAGTACCAGGGCCAGGAGCCCCGCCTGCGCCCCGGCCCTCAAAGCCCCTCCTCCTCCGGCCGCGCCGGCCTCTCCATGAGGGCCCGGCAGGCCTCGGCCGGGCTATGGCCCTCGAAGAGGACGGCATACAGGGCGGCGGTGATCGGAAGCTCCAGGCCGCGCTGCCGCGCCGCCGTGTGGAGGGCCTCGCAGGTCCAGACCCCCTCAGCCACCTTGCCCGTGGAGGCCAGGATCGCCTCCAGGGTCTCGCCGCCGCCGATGCGCTCGCCGACCGCGCGGTTGCGGCTGTGCCGCGAGTAGCAGGTGACGATCAGATCGCCGGCGCCGCTGAGGCCGAAGAAGGTCTCGCGCTCGGCCCCCTCGGCGGCGCCGAAGCGCGCCATCTCGACGAGGCCCCGGCTCACGAGGGCGGCCTTGGCGTTGTCGCCCAGACCGAGGCCGTCCACGATCCCCGCCGCCACCGCGATCACGTTCTTGAGCGCGCCGCCGAGCTCGACGCCGGCGAGGTCGCGCCGCGTGTAGATGCGGAAGCTCGGGCTCGACCAGGCCTCCTGCACCTCTCGCGCGAAGCCTTCGTCCTCGCTGGCGACGACCACCGAAGTCGCGAGCTCGTGCGCGACCTCCTCGGCGTGGCTCGGCCCGCTCAGGACCGCCACCGGCTCCTCCGGCAGGAACTCGCGCAGGATCTCGCTCGGCCGGCGCAGGGTGCCGCGCTCCAGCCCCTTCGTCGCCGAAACGACCGGGCGCCCGCCCAAGCGTGCGCCGAAGCCCTCGAGGACCCTGCGCAGGAACTGGGTCGGGACGACGCTGAGGACCAGGCCCGCCCCCTCCACCGCCTCGTCCCGGTCGGCGGTCCAGCCGATGGCCTCCGGGATGCGGACGCCGGGGAGGAAGCGCGGGTTCTCGCGGCTCCGGCGGACCTCCCCGGCGTAGTCCGGGTCCACGGACCAGACGCAGACCTCCCGGCCGGCGCGGTGCAGGGCCAGGGCGAGGGCCGTGCCCCAGCCGCCGTCGCCGAGGACCAGGACCGGCGCCTCAACGGCCACCCCGCCCTCCCCCGCCGAGGCGGTTCTCGCGGCCCTCCAGGAGGCGGCGGAGATTCGAGCGGTGGGTCCAGAGGACCAGGAGTCCGCAGGCCGCCGCCAGGACCAGGACCGGCCGGCGCTCGCCCAGGGCGGAGGCCGGGTCCCGCCACCAGACGAAGAAGGGAAGGCCCAGGGCCAGGGCCAGGGAGCCGACGGAC
>JALUUN010000358.1 GCA_027021325.1 Planctomycetota bacterium | reverse complement strand
GGGGCCGGGAGCCGGCCTGAAGGGCGCCTGGAAGTCCCGCCGATGCAGGGAACTGCGACCGCTTTCCCGCGGAGGCCGGAGGCCCGGTCCTTGCCAGGGCCCGGGTTTCCTCCTAGGGTTCCCTGCCTTGAGTCCCGCCGCATGAAACTGATCATCGCCGAGAAGCCGAGCGTGGCCGCCGACCTCGCCCGCGCCCTGCCGGGGAAGTTCGTCCAGAAGGAGGGCTTCTACGAGGGCGAGGAGTACCTGATCTCCTGGGCCGTCGGCCACCTCCTGGAGCTGGCCGAGCCCGAGGACTACGACCCGTCCCTGAAGCGCTGGTCCCTGGAGTCCCTGCCCATCCTGCCGGACCGCTTCCAGCGCAAGCCGCGGTCGGGGCAGACGAAGCAGTTGAACCTCCTGAAGCGTCTGGCCCGGCGCAAGGACGTCACCGGACTCGTGAACGCCTGTGACGCTGCCCGCGAGGGCGAGCTGATCTTCCGCGAGATCCAGGAGTATGTCGGCGCCGACAAGCCGGTCGAGCGCCTGTGGCTGCAGTCCATGACGCCGGAGTCCATCCGCGAGGCCTTCGCGCAGATGGAGAGCGCGGAGCGCTTCGAAGGGCTTGGGGCAGCGGCCTTCTCGCGTTCCGAGGCCGACTGGCTCATCGGCATGAACGCGACCCGTGGCATCACCCGGCGCCTCAAGGGGCGCAAGGAGCGGGGTGTCTGGTCGGCGGGCCGGGTCCAGACCCCGACCCTGGCTCTCCTGGTGCACCGGGAACTCAAGGTCCTGGCTCACGTTCCGGTGCCCTTCTGGCGGGTGCCCGGGCGCTTCGAGGCCAACGGTCACGAGTACGAGGCCCAGTTCCGCCGCCCTTCAGGGAAGGACCGGGAGAAGATCTGGGAGGAGGCCCAGGCCCGGCGCGTGGTCGAGGAGTGCCAGGGGAAGGAGACCGAGGTCTCCGAGAAGGTGACGGAGAGCGTGCGCAGGGCGCCGCCCCTGCACAACCTGACGAGCTTGCAGAAGGAGGCGAACAGCCGCTACGGGCTGAGTGCGCGCCGGACCCTGGCGGCGGCCCAGCGCCTCTACGAGCAGTACAAGCTCATTACCTACCCGAGGACCGACTCCAACGCCCTGCCCGAGGACTATCAGGACCACGTCCATACCGTGGTCGCGCAGCTGGCGAGCTACGCGCCCCGCGGCGGCGCCGTGGAGGCGGCGCGGGATCCCCTGAGCCGGGGCTTCTTCGCCGAGCCGGAACGCGGCGAGGCCATCGCCCAGGCCGCCTTGCTCCTGGCCGAGACCGGACTCCGGAACCAGAAGCGCAACTTCGACGACTCCCGGGTCGGCGACCACTTCGCCATCATCCCGACGGAGAACCTGCCCGACGGCCCCCTCGGCGGCGATGACGCCCGGGTCTACGAACTGATCCTGCGCCGCTTCCTGGCGGCCTTTCTGGAGCCGAGCCGCTGGCAGAAGGTGGTGCGGCGGACGCAGGTGCGGGCGCCGGAGGCCTGGGAACTGGCTCCCGAGGGCTGGTATCTCTTCCACACCGAGTCCAACCGCCTGGTGGAGCCGGGCTGGCAGCTCGTGGACCGGCGTCCGCCGGCCTCCGAACTCCTGGGGGATCTCGGGGTGGCGCCGGGGGAGACCGCCCGCGGCCGGGTTCTGGAGGTCCAGGCCGAAGAGGACGCGACGCGGCCGCCGGCCCGCTACACGGAGGCCGGTCTCCTGAAGGCGATGGAGACCGCCAGCGACCTGGATCTCGACCTCCACGAGGAGATCGGGGACGAGGAGGTCCTGAGCGCCTTGAAGGAAAAGGGTCTGGGCACGCCGGCCACGCGCGCGGACATCATCGAGGGCCTGATCGCCAAGGGCTACGCCATCCGCACCGGCAAGACCCTGCGGCCGACCGCCAAGGGCATCATCCTCATCGACTTCCTCGAACGCATCCACGCCGACCACCTGGCGCGGGCGGAGATGACCGCCGAGATGGAAGCCCACCTGTACCAGGTGGAGCGGGGCGAGCGCGACCGCGGATCCTATCTGCGGGAGGTGCGGCAGACGGTGGAGGATCTCGTGGAGAAGCTGAAGACCTTCGAGTACGAGGACCTCTACAAGGACGACCCGCCGGTGGGTGTGGACCCCAAGAGCGGCCGGCCCGTCATCGAGACCCTGCGCGGCTACTCGCCGGCGATGAAGGACGGCGAGGAGCGCTCCTGGACGATCTGGAAGGAGTATCGCGGGCGCTACCTGAACCGGCCGGTGGTCGAGAAGCTCCTGAAGGAAGGGGATACGGGGCCTCTGGAGGGCTTTGTGAACCAGCGCGGCCAGCCCTATGCCGGCCGCCTGCGCCTGGATCCCGAGGATATGACGGTGGAGTTCGAGCCGGTCCGCGACTATCGCGGCGCCGACGAGGAGGGGTCGGCCGAACCGGAACTCGTTTCCCATCCCGTGGACTCGAGTCCTTTCGTGAAGTGTCCGGTCTGCAAGGAGGGCGACATCGTCGAGACGCCCACGCACTTCACCTGCAACCGGCCGGATCCCAAGGGCCGGGAGGGCCGCATGGGCTGCGGCTGCCAGATCCCGAGGACGGTCTGCAAGCGCACCCTGACGCGGGAGGAGGTCCGGTCCTTCTTCGACCCGGAGGCCGATCCCGCGGCGACGGACTGGATCGAAGACTTCATCAGCCGCCGGGGGCGGCCCTTCACCGCCCGCCTCGTGCGCAACGCCAAGGGCCGACACTCCTTCGAGTTCAAACCGCGGGAGCGGCGGCCGCGCAAGAAGGCGGCGAAGAAGAAGACCGTCAAGAAGAAGGCGGCCAGGAAGAAGGCCACGAAGAAGAAGGCGGCGAAGAAGACCGCTTCCACGAAGAAGAAGGCCGGCGGCTCGGAGCCGGCCGCAGTACCCGCCGGCGGCGGGGACTGAGGGCATGGGCGAGGTCCTGCGCATCTCCCTCTGGTCCTGCCCGAGGACGGTCTCCACGGCCCTGCTCCGCTCCTGGGTGCAGCGCCCGGACACGACTGGCGTGGATGAGCCTTTCTACGCCTGGTACCTGTCGGTCACCGGCCTGGATCACGCCATGCGCGACGAGGTCCTCGCCGCCCAGGCGACGGACTGGCGGCGGGTCGTCGAGGAGGTGCTCCTGGGCCCCTGCCCGACACCGGTCCAGTTCGTGAAGCACATGGCCCATCACCTGGTGGGGGACATGGACCTCTCCTTCGCGAGCTGCACCCGGAACGTCTTCCTGATCCGCGAGCCGCGGGAACTCCTGCCTTCCCTGCGCAAGGGCCTCGGGCGCGTGCCGCGCCTCGAGGAGACGGGCTATCCCCGGCAGGCGGAGCTCTTCCAGGGCCTTCGGGAGGAGGGCGAGGAGCCCCTGGTCCTGGACTCCCGGGATCTGCTCCAGGAGCCGGAGGGTCTGCTCCGCGCCCTGACCGGCGCCCTCGGCCTGGACTTCGACCCGGCCATGCTGCGCTGGGAACCGGGCCGGCATCCCTGTTACGGGGTCTGGGCGCCCCACTGGTACGTCAACGTCGAGCGCTCCACCGGCTTCCAGCCCTGGCGCCCGAAGCAGGAGTCTTTTCCGCCGGAGCTGGAGTCCCTGCGCGAAGCCGCCGAGCCCTTGTACCGGAGCCTGCACGAGGCGCGGCTCCGGCCTGTTTGACTCATGGAGGCGCCGTCCCTGGAGGCCCTGGACGCCGACGAGCGCGGTCTCGTCGAGGCGGCTCGGGTGGCGGCGGAAGGGGCCTATGCGCCCTACAGCGGCTTCGCCGTCGGGGCGGCGGTGCGCATGGAGGACGGGAGCCTGCGGGCCGGCGCCAACGTCGAGAACGCGAGCTATGGCCTGGCGGTCTGCGCCGAGCGCGTCGCCCTCTGGACGGCGGTGGCCGCCGGCGCCCGCCGCCTGGAGGCGGTGGCGGTCTGGACCGCGGGTGGATCGCCGGCGCCTCCCTGCGGCGCTTGCCTGCAGGTGCTCGCGGAGTTCCGGCCGCCCGGCCGCGAGGTTCGCGTTCTCCTCGCCGGGCCGGACGGGCTGCGGCGGACGACGCTTGCCTCCCTTCTGCCCGAGGTCTTCGGCCCTGCCCACCTGCCGCCCCGCGGCGGGGCTCGCTAGACTCTTCCGCTGGCCCGTCCCCGTAGCTCAGCCGGATAGAGCGGCGGTTTCCTAAACCGCAGGCCGCAGGTTCGAGTCCTGCCGGGGACACCCGCCGGAACTTCCCGTCCTGCAAGGTCTTCCGGAACAGGCCCGGGATGGCTGCCGGCGCCGCACCTGGCCCGTTGCCAGCGACTTGCCAGTCTCCGGCCGTGCGCGGATCCACCGTGCCCCACTTGTGGTGGTACCCGAAGGGCCGTCGGTACATCGTCTGCCAGGAGAACGGCACGCCCCACGGACGATCCATCGGTACCTCCTGCCGGGTGCCCGTGCCGGTCCAGCACGGAGCCTGGAAGGGCCTCAGGAGTGTCCGGTCTTGGGGGGGATGTCCGGGCTTCTTCGCAGGATCCCGCTTCTGGAAAAACCAAGGAGACCGATGCCGTCCTCTGGTGGACGCGAGAGAGGTCGAGCCCTGCTCCGCAACCCATTGGTTGTTTCCGGGGTTGCGAAACCGTCCTGGCTTTTCCTCGACCTCGGCCTGCTGTTTCTCCGCACGAGAACTGTCGTATCCCGAGAATAGGCAGTCCGTAGGGTATTCCGACACAGTACCCGGACATGGTCCCCCTCCCTGGCCAGCTGCGATGAGCCATCCCGCGCACCCCGGGCAGTTGCCGCTCCTCTTCTCCTTCCAGTTCCTGATCCCCGGCCAGGGCTTCGTGGCCTGCGTCGAGCTTTCTGGAAAGGTTCTGAGGGACGAAGAGTCCCTGCCTGGCGAGTGCTGGCTCTACGGCGCCGAGCCCGGTGGGTTCGCCGGGGGGGGCCAGGACTGGGCTGCCGCCAGCCTGGATTTCAAGGAGGCCTCCCACCTGATCCTTCTCGACCTTGCGGCCGAGGCGGAGAACATCGGCGCCTTCCGCAGCCGTGTCGAGGCGTTCTTCCGGCAGCGCGACGAGGTCGTGCCGGCGGACTGGGAAGAAGCCTTGCAGGAGGTGCGGGAGCGGGGTCTGCAGCTTACGGATCTGCCGGCGACCGACGTAGGGAAGTGCCCGCCACGTGTCGAGGTCCGGGAAGTCGAGGCACCGCGACCGTTCACGGATGGTCCCGTGCATTGGGCCACAGCCGCTGCCTGAGACCGGGGCAGCATGCGGGCTGTCTCGGGCCGCCGCTTCTGGAAGATGCTTCGGGCTTGCCTTCCGGAGGCCGAGATCGAAGACAAGGAGCACCACGTGTGGGTGCGGTGGCGCGGCAGGACCTACAGAGCGTTGCCTTTCGGCCCCCATGGGAAGCGACAGCGCAACCGTGTTGAGTCTCGCGCTGGTCAGGTCCGGGGTCTGGTCCGCTTCTTCGGAGTCGAGGACTGCGCCAGGCAGCCTATTCCCGAGCTCTACCCGTGACGGCCACGTGGGGCTGGCCTGATCCCGGTCTTCACGGGGAAGCCATGGAGGACAAGAGTCTGTGGAGTGGCTTCCACCTCAGCTCGGTTCTGCGCCTGGGCCGGCCCGGCTGAACGCCGGGCGCCGGCTGCCTGGCGTCGTGGTCCTGGTACCTGCCGCGGCTGGCTCAAGGGACGAGTTCCGCCGTCACGACGTTGCTGACGAAGGGGGCCATGCCGTCCGTGGCCACGAAGCAGAAGCGGTAGGGGCGGTCGAGCCAGACCGCCGGAAGCGGTGTCCCGGGGGCGAGTTCCAGCGCCGCGGCCCCCCGGCCCTGGGCGTCCAGGCGGCCGTCCAGGTCCACCACGGCCAGGGCGCCGGGCTCCTGGAGGAGGAGGTCCGTGAAGGCATCCCGCTCCAGGGGCAGGGCCATGCCGGCGATCTCCAGGCCGCCGGGGGCAGGGCTGCCGCTTCCAAGGACCAGGAAGGAGGCGCCAGCGCGCTCCGGACCCGCGTCCAGGAGGAAGTCCAGGCGGCCGCCCGAAGCGGCGGAGACGGGAGAGCCGAGCACCTCGAGGCTCTGGTCGGCGCGCTCCTTGCGGTAGAGGCGGCCGACGCCGGCCTCCTCGTTCCAGGCGTGGATCCAGAGCTCCCGGCCGTCGGCGCTGCGCCAGGAGGGCGCCTGGGCGAGGCGCGGGCCCGGGGCGCCGGGCAGGGGCCGCGGCGGGCCGAAGGCGCGGTTGCCCGGGCCGTCGGCCTCGGCGACCGCGAGCCGCGGGCCGCCGTCTCCGGCCTCGCGGCGGGCCAGGTAGAGGCGGGTCCCGCCCTCGCCGAGGAGGGGCTCGCGGTGCTCGGCGGCGTCGCCCCCCAGCTCCACGGCCTCGGGCGGGTACCAGAAGGCGTCGGGGGCGAGGCGCGTCGCCCGCCACAGGGCCCAGCGGCCGCCGCGGCGGCTGTGGAACCAGAGCTCGAGCTCGTCGGGGCTGAGCCAGGGCGCGCCGTCGCCGGTTCCCGAATCCAGCTCCTCGATGCGCTCCGGAGCCGGAAAGGCCTGGTCGGCGGCTCCGCGGTCGGTGCGGAAGAGCTTCTCGACGCCCTGTTCCGGCCCCTCGTGGCGCACTCCCGAGAGCACGAGGCGCAGCTCGTCCTCGGAAACCCAGAAACCCGTGAGGCCGACCGGCTCGCTGCCGAAGAGGACCACCTCCTCGGGCGCGCCGAAGGGATCGCCGGGAGCGGCACGCTCGGCCCGCCACAGGCGCATTTGCCCGCTGTCGGGGCCCGCCAGGTACCAGGCCACGAGACCGCCCTGGAGCAGGCGCGCCGGGCCCAGGAACGGTCCGGCGGCGTCCAGGCCGGCGATCTCCTCGAGGCCGTTCCAGGGCGCCTCCTCGGAGGGCTCGTGCCGCAGTTCGAAGGGCGGCCACAGGTGCACCGGACGGATGCCGTCGTCCACGATGAGACGGAAGCGGTCCACCCCCGGGGCGTCGCCGCTCAGGATCTCGACGGTGTAGGTACCGTCGCCGTGGTCGGTGACCGCCTGCAGGGTGCTCATGCCCGCTGAGCGCGCTTCATGCTGGAGGCTGATGGCCGCTCCGCCGGTACTCAGGGGCACTCCCTCCAGGTCGACGAGGCGCAGTTCGATGGTGACCACGGCGGGCTCGCCGGCAGGCACCGCGTCGCGGGACTGGGAGCGCTCGCTGAGGATGGCGTCGGGCCGTCCCTGGAGGTCCAGGCGCCACTGGTCGTACTGTTGGCGCATGAGGATCACGGGGTCCTCGGCGCCCGCTCCACGGCCGGCGATGTTGATCCACAGGTAGTAGTCGCCGTTGGCGTATCCCTGGGCGCCGCCGGCGGGCCCCTCGGTGTCGCCCGGGCGCGCCAGGAACATGCCGCCGTTGTGGGCCGACTTCTCGAAGCCCGGCGGCGGCGTGCCGCAGGAATCGGGATCGGCCACGCTGCACGAGCAGCGGCCGTCGCCGCCCATGGCCATGGCCGCCTCCATGGCCGCCATGAGGCGTTCGGCCATATCGCCCTGGGTGTTCAGGAAGGCCGCCTCGGCTTCGCTGACCACCGCCGCTCCGGCCAGGACGTTGCCCTGGATGGCGTACACGATCTCGCCGTCGGCGCCGGCGACGCCGCCCTGCCAGTCGCCGGGGAAGCTGCCGGTCCAGGTGGCGGAGCGGCCGGCGAGGTCGGCGAAGCCGTACTGGCGCTGATCGTGGCCGGCGTCCATCACCGCCAGTTCCTCGAGGATCGTCTCCGGATCCATGCCCAGGTGCATCATGTCCCAGATGAACTGGCGGTACTGGTCCGGGGCCGTGAACTTCTGGGCGCAGGCCACGCCGACCTCGGGGATGAGGATCGGACAGCAGGTGCGCAGGTTGAAGTCCTCGATGCAGGTGGCGATGCCGACCAGGACCTCGCCGGTCCGGGTGTTCACCGCGACGATGGACCAGGTGCCGAAGGCCGGGGCGACGCTCAGGACGCAGGCCAGGAGGAGGGAGAGGAGGCGGCGGAGGAGGGGCATGGGGCAGTCGGGGAGGGGGCCTCAGGGGCGCAGCCAGACGCTGGCGGCGCTGCTCGCCCAGGCGGAGCCGTGGTCGCGGACCAGGGCGGCGAAGCGGAAACGGCGGTCGATCCAGGAGGCGTGGAGAGGCAGGCCCGGCGGCAGCTCCAGGACGGCGGCGGCGCGGCCCTGGGCGTCCAGATGGCCGCTCAGGCCGGTCGTGGCGAGGGGCGTCGCCCCCTCCAGGAGGAGCAGCGTGAAGGCGTCGCGCTGCAGGGGCAGGACGGTGCCGGCGATCTCCAGGCCTGTCACCCCCTCGGCTCCCGAACCCAGGATCTGGTAGGCGGCTCCGGCGCGCTCCACGCCGGCCTCCAGGACGAGGTCCACGCGGCCGCCGGCAGCGGCCGAGACCTCCTCCGGTGCGGCGCTCAGGGAATCCGGGAAGGCGCGGCCGCTCATGGGATCGCCCATGCCGCTGATGCGCCCGCGCCGGGTCCACCACAGTTCTCCGCCTTCTTCGTCCATCCAGGAGGGAATCTGCTCGTGGGCCGGGGCCTGGAGGGCGCCGGGGAGGGCGCGCACGCGGCCGAAGCTCCCGTCCCCGCCGAGGTCGGCGAAGTACGGCTGGGGATTGCCGCCGGGGACGCCGCGGGCCAGGATCAGGCGCGTGCCGCCGCCGGTGAGCAGGGGATGGAGGTGCTCGACGGCGTCGGCGTCGGCGAGCCCGGGGACGGGCTCGGGCGGATACCAGTCGGCCTCGGGGCTGAGGCGCACGGCCCGCCACAGGGCCGGGGCGCCGCCGCGGCGGCTGTGGAACCAGATCTCCAGTTCGTCGGGGCTCAGCCATGGCCCGCCGTCGCCGGCCCCGCTGTCCAGTTCCTCGATCCGCGCCGGCCGCGGGAAGGGCTCGTCCACCGAGAGGCGCTCGGCCTGGAAGATCTTCTCGACGCCGGCCTCGGGGCCGACCATGCGCGCTCCGGAGAGGACCAGGCGCCGTTCGTCCTCGGAGATCCAGAAGTCGGTCCAGGTGGCGCGCCCGTCGTCGCCCAGGAAGGCGGGTTCGGGCGGCCCGAAGGGAGAGTCCGGGTCGGGGCGCTCGGCCACCCAGAGGCTCAAGCGCGAGGGATCGGGCCCGGCCAGGAACCAGGCGGCGAGGCCGCCGCGGCGCAGGAGGGCCATGGATTCGTGCTCCGGCGTGTCCAGGCCTTCGACCTGGCGCGGCTCGTTGAAGGGCACCGGATCCGGCGCCAGGACCGGGAGTTCGAAGGGCGGCCACAGGTGCACCGGCCGGATGCCGTCGTCCACGACCAGGCGGAAGCGTTCCAGGCCCGGCTCCGGCCCGGCCTCCACCTCGACGGTGTAGGTGCCGTCGCCGTGGTCCACGACCGAGCGGATCGCCGCCGAGCCCGCGGATCGCACCTCGTGGACGAGGCTCAGGACGGCGCCGCCGCCGGCGACGTCGTTGTCCTCGACATCCTTCAGGTCCAGTTCGATGACGACCGTGCCCGGGCTCCCCGAGGGCAGGCTGGCCGGTGCCATACTGCGCTCGCTGAGGAGGGCGTCCGGCCGGCCCTGGAGCTCCAGGCGCCACTGGTCGTACTGCTGGCGCATCTGTACCACGGGATCTTCGGCGCCCTCGCCGCGGTTGGCGATGTTGATCCAGAGGTAGTAGTCGCCGTTGGCCCAGCCGTCGCTGTAGGAAGGGACGCCTTCG
>JALUUN010000357.1 GCA_027021325.1 Planctomycetota bacterium | reverse complement strand
GGAGCATGAAGGCGAAGGCCGTCGCCACGAGGGCGATGAAGGAGGCCGTGAACAAGCGGCGCGGGGAGGAGGCGGCGTGCATCGGAGTCCGGGCGGAGGCGGGAACAGAACCGCTCGCAGGGTAGGACGGCCTTCCGTCCCAGCCCAAGCCGTCCGCCGCGTCCCCCGTTCAGGGATGCATCAATCCCCGCCCGGACTTTCGTCCTTCAGGGTCCGCAGCCAGGCCAGGAGGTCCCGCAGCTCCTCGTGGCTCAGGAGCTCGCTCATGTTCTGGGGCATGGCCGAGACCGCCTCGGCGCGCTCGGCGATGTCCGCCGGATCCAGTTCGACCACCGACTCCCCCTGGCCCTCCGGCGTCAAGAGCAGGATGCGCTCGGGGGTCTCCTCCAGGATGCGGCCGGCGAAGATGCGCTCGCCGTGGGTCACGAGGATCACTTGCTCGAAGCCTTCGGTGATCTCGGCGTTCGGGTCCACGATGGAGCGCAGGATCTCCTCGGGACGGCGCCGGGAGGCGAGGCCGCGCAGGTCCGGCCCGATGGCCGGAGCCGCCTCGCCCTCGGCCGGCCCGCGGCCGGGGACGACATGGCAGCGCAGGCACTCGGTCTCCTGCTTCTCGAAGAAGACGCGCCGGCCGCGCGCGGCATCCCCCCCCTCGAGGGCGAAATCCCACGGGCCCGGCGCCACCTCGGCGGCGCGCTGTTCCAGGACTTCGGCGAAGGGCGGATCGGCAGCGAGCACCTCGCGCCGCCGCTCGCGGGCCTCGAGGAGCTCCAGGACCAGCCCCCGCGGCAGGCCGCCCTCGGGCAGGGAGACGAGCCAGTCGCGCAGCAGCCGGTCGGCTTCCTCGCGGCCCAGGGAAGCCAGGACGCGGACCGCAGCCTGCCGTTCGGGGAGGCTTCCGTCGTGCAGGGAACGGCCGAGAACCTCCAGGGCCTGGTCCGGCGCCGCCCGCGGGAGCAGGCGCACGGCCTCGGCTCGGAGGCGCGCCTCCGGGGCGGCGAGGGCGGCCGACAAGGCGCTGGGGAGCGCCGGATCTCCGAGGTCCAGGAGGGCAGCCAGGGCCGCGCTCCGGACGCGGAAGCCGGCGGCGGGGTCGAGGGCGCGCTCGGCGAGGCGCGGACCGGCCACGCGCAGGCCGAGGGCGGCGGCGGCGCCGGCAGCCGCCGCCTGGATCTCCTCGGGGACGTTCGCCCCGGCCAGCAGGGCGAGAATCCGCGGCTCCAGGGCGCGGGCGGCGTCCTCAAGCCGCCGCGTCCCCCTCCAGGGCACCCAGGTGTTCAGGATCCGGTCGAAGTCCGAAGGCCGCTCCCAGGAGGCCAGGATCTCCAGGGCCTCGCGCCGCCATCGCGGGGGTGCTTCAGCATCCGCGGCGAAGGCGGCGAGCAGCTCCGCCGCCTCGGCGTCGCCTTGAAGATCGGCGGCGCCCACGGCGCGGCGCAGGAGCGGTTCCTTCGCGCCCTGCGGCGTGGCCAGGCGCCGGGCCAGGGCCGGAAGCGCCTCCCACACCGGCAGGTCGTAGATGGCGCGCGCCGCTTCGGCAGCGACGAAGGCATCCTCGTCCTCGAGGAAGAAGGCGAGACGCGGATCCCGCCAGCGCCGGAGGACGAGGACGCCAACGATGCGCACCTCCCGGCGGTCTCCCGCCGTGCGGCCGATCCAGCCGCCCCGCTCGGCGCAGCCCTGGAGCCCCATGACCGCGGCGTGACGCAGGAAGGGGTCGCGGCCGCCGTTCTCGCGGGCGAGATCCAGGAGCGGGCGCTCGGCCTCGGGGTCGGCGATCCGGCCCAGGGCGATGGCGCTGAAGAAGCGCACTCGCGGCTCCGGATCGCGCAGCAGGCGGCGCAGGACCGGCGCGGCGGCGGCCTCGCGGCAGTCGCCGAGAACCCGCGCGGCCTGGGCGCGGACCTCCGCCTCGGCGTCTTCCAGGAAGGGAAGGAGGGCCTGGCGGGCGCGCCGGTGCTCGCGGCCGAGGATGCCGAGTCCCCAGATCGCGTGCAGGCGCCCGAAGAGGGTGCGGGCTTCGCCGGCGGCCTCGCGCAGGCGGCCGATGGCCTGGGTGCCGCGGGCGGCGAGGGCCAGCTCGGCCTCCAGCCGCAGCGGCCGGTAGGGATGATCCAGGAGC
>JALUUN010000356.1 GCA_027021325.1 Planctomycetota bacterium | reverse complement strand
AAATGGGTCACCGCCAGGCCGAGCCAGGTGGAACGTGACCAGGTCACGATGCAGCCCAGACAGATCCAGAACCAGGCGGCCATGTAGTAGAGACGCCGGCTCCGGGAGAGCTGGCCGGCCGGGCGCGTGAAGAACCAGGCCAGGAGGGTGGCCGTGGATCCCAGGCAGTTCCCCTGGTGGTTCGGATGGGCCATGAGCCCGGTGCAGCGGATCATGAAACCCCAGGGTGTGGAGATCTTGACGACCTCCTCGCTGGCGAAGGTGATCGGCCGGCCCGTGACATAGGACAGAGCGAACTGGACGAGCCCGACGGTGGCGCCGACCAGGCCGGCAAGGATCATGTAGTGGAGGACCGTCTCCAGGTGCCGCCGGGTACACAGAATGGACGGCAGCAGCAGCAGCATGACCACGTAGCTGAGACGGAAGACCGAATCGCTCAGGACGTTGCCGATGCGCTCGGTCTGGAGCATGGTCGTGTAGTAGAGGACCGCGACCGCCGGCGCGAAGAAGAACATCGGCCCGAAACGGATCGGGATGTCCCCTTTGCGGATGCCGCGCTCGACCAGGAGCAGCACGACGCCAAGCAGGGCCCCCTGATAGATGGCCGGGATGACCGTGGCGTAGAGGCTGAAGACCAGGATCCCGAGGAGTGGCCGGTCCCAGCTCCCGGTGAGGCGGACCCAGGCGAGGAGCCATCCGAAGGCGGCGATCAGGACCGCGCCCAGGAGGGTCCACAGCCAGGGGACGTCGTTGACCAGGGCCGGCATGACGCCGAGGATCTTGACCTGCAGGCGGTGGCCGTAGAGTCCGTCCAGGTAGACCAGGACGCCCAGCCCGGAGCCGACCAGGACCGCGAGGCAGCCCAGGAGCCACTCGACCGGCCGCGGCCAGTCCCGGGGATGGGCGGCCGCGGGGCTCATCGGGCCTCCTCCCCGCCCGGGGTCCCGGACTCCGCATCGGCCTCCGCAGCCGGGCGCGGCGGGGCCGGATCCTCCCAGGCGACTTCGACCAGGAGCACCGAGTGCAAGGGCAGGTCCAGGATCAGGTCGGCGGCCCCCTCCTCCCCGGAAGCGGCGCGGCGCAGGACCCGGGCCGGATCCAGGTTCCCGGGCTGCGTCGCCGGATCCTCGACCAGGGCCAGGGGCGCCTGGCGCACGAGTTCCTCGTGCTTGCGCCGGTAGGTGAGCTCCGCCAGAGCCCGGACCTCGGCCGAGACGCCGGGAAGCTGCAGGCGCGCCCCGCGGCGGCCGCCCCTCCCCCTCTCCGCCGGCGCCTGCTCCAGGGCGCGGCGCAGGGCCTCGAGTTCGTCGGGGGCGACGCCCTGGCGGCGCAGCTCCTCGACCGTCGCCTCGGCGGTGCGGGCGTGGCGGTTCTCCACCAGGCCGCGGAAGCGGGCCCGGTACTCGGAGTCGTCCACCGGGTTGCCGTGCGTGGCATCCACGACCCGGACCGAGACGACGCGATCCGGGGGATCCTGGAGGCGGATCCGCACCGGACGCTGGTCGCGCCGGCGGCCCTCGGCGCGCAGGCGCCGGGTCTCCTCGCGGATGCGCTCCAGCGCCGGCTCGAGGGAGGGATCGAGGCCGAGGCCGGAGGCCTCCATCTGCCCCTCGAAGAAGCGACGCAGACGTGCCTCCTGGCCTTTGAGGGCCGAGAGCTCCACGCCCGCCCGGTCCAGAAGCTTGCGCACCCGCTCCTGGAGATCGCCGGTGGTGTGGGTCGCAAGCAGCCAGCCGCGGCGCCCGTCCTCGCTGCGGGTGGCGAGAAGCGTGAGGTTCCAGGGCGCCTCGTGGCGCCAGACACGGCAGCGCGGGGCTCCGCAGGCGCGGGCGGTGAGCTCCATGCCAGCGAGGACCGCCTTGGGGCCGCCGCGCAGCGTGAAGACGCCCACCGAGCGGGCGTCGTAGTCCTGCCGCGACTCCCAGCTTCCGTCCTGCAGGAAGAAGAAGCAGCTGTGATCCATCGCCGTGTAGGCGAGGCTGGAGACGAAGGCGGCGAAGTAGGCGGCGTTCTGGTGGTTGTCGAGAGAGGGGTTTGCCGGATTCGGCAGGCCGATGTTCCACTCGGAGAGGATCAGCTCCGGGCGCGGCAGGCCGCGGGCGGCGCAGGCCTCGAGAAGGCTGTCGGG
>JALUUN010000355.1 GCA_027021325.1 Planctomycetota bacterium | reverse complement strand
CGTCTGCTCGAATACCTCATGACCCGCGCCGGCGAGGTGATCTCCAAGAGCGAACTCTCCGAGCACGTCTACGAGGAAGAGATGGAGCGGGACAGCAACGTCCTGGAGGTACTGCTGGGACGTCTGCGCCGCAAGCTCGATCCCGACCGCTCCCTCAACCCCATCGAGACCCTGCGGGGCCGAGGTTACCGTTTCCGCCTGGAGCGTGGCGTTGGGTGAGACCGCCCGTCCACCCCTCTCTCTCAACCGGCGCCTGTTGCGGGCCGCCAGCGTGGTGCTCGCACTCTTCCTCGGTCTGGCCGGCTGGACCCTCGACCGGGCGTGGCAGAAGTCGGCCCTCGCCGGCCGCCAGGAGGCGCTCCAGGCCCTCGTCTACATGCTCCTGGGGGTGGCGGAAGAGGATGGCGAGGGGGGGCTGCGTCTGCCGGAGGCTCTTCCCGATGGCCGACTCGGAAGTCCCGGTTCGGGTCTCTACGCCCTTGTCGCCGCCGGTGACGGCGATACCGTCTGGCGCTCCCGTTCCTCCGCCGGCGTGGATCTGCCGCCCCCGCTGCCGGGGACTCCCGGGCGTTTCCGCTTCGACGTGCGGCCGGAACTGCTGCTGCTCCACTTCGCCGTGGAGTGGGAGGCAGACGACGGCCGCGTGAGCCGGTGGCTCTTCACCGTGGCCGAGTCGGCGGAGCGCTACCGGGCAGAACTCACCGCCTGGCGGCGCACCCTGTGGGGCTGGCTTGCCGGCGCCGCCCTCGCCCTCCTGCTGGTCCAGGGGGCGGTGCTCGCCTGGGGACTCGCCCCCGTGCGTCGCCTGGCCCGAGCCGTCGAGGCGGTGGAGGCAGGTGGGGCCGAGCAGGTGGAGGGGCGCTGGCCTGCCGAACTCGCCCCCCTCGCCGAGGCGCTCAACGCCCTGATCCGCAGCAGCCGGGCCCGCCTCGCCCGTTACCGGCAGTCCCTCGACGATCTCGCCCACACCCTCAAGACCCCCCTCGCCGTGCTGCGCAACAGTGCCGGGCGGCCCGACGGTCTCGCGGAGACCGTGCGGGAACAGGTGGCCCGCATGGACCAGGCGGTGCAGTATCACCTGCAGCGGGCGGCCGCCGCCGGCACCACCGTGCTGGCACGCCCCGTCGCCCTTCTTCCGCTGGTCCGACGGGTGGCCGGCTCCCTCGCCCGGGTCTACGGCGACCGCCGCCTGCGGGTGGAGATCGGCGGCGACGAAGAGCTGCGCCTCCCCGCCGACGAGGGAGACCTCATGGAGATCGTCGGCAATCTCCTGGACAACGCCCACAAGTGGGCCGCCTCGCGGGTCCGCGTGACCGTCGGTGCCGCGCCGGGAGGGGGGGTGAAACTGGTCGTGGAGGAGGACGGCCCCGGTATCGAGCCGGAACTGCGTCGGCGCATCCTGGAGCGGGGCGTGCGGGCCGATTCCGCCACCCCCGGCCAGGGTCTCGGTCTCGCCCTGGTTCGCGAACTGGTGGAAGAGAATTACCGGGGGCGTGTGGCCATCGATGCCTCCCCACTGGGCGGTGCCCGGGTCACTCTCCATCTGCCGGTCTGAAACGACCGGTCGGCCCGACAGGATGTCGAAAAAGCCCTTCCCCGGGCCCTTTCGGGTGATCGTCCGGCCGGCTCCGCCGGCTTCACTCCGGGTCCGGCTCCCCGCGCAACAACCGGGTGAGTCTGTGACATGCTCCCCTTGGTCGGGTGGCCGGTGTGGTCCATACTTCGGCCTGGCGCCCGCCCTCGCGGGCGGTAACACTCAGGGAGAACGAACATGAACAGAAGGAATCTCGTCGTCACCATCCTGCTGCTGATCGCCGCGCCCTGGGCGGGGGCGGACGATGTGGAAGAGCAGATCCGCCTGGGTCTCGACTCCTACCGCCAAGGGGACTACAAGGCGGCCATCGACGACCTCAACTTTGCAGTCGCGCAGATTCGCGAGAAGTTGAATGCCCAGCAGGCCACCCTCCTTCCCGAGCCCCTCGAGGGATGGACGGCGTCGGAGACCGAGCACAACACTGCGGCCATGTCCATGCTGGGTGGCGGGGCCCATCTCACCCGCACCTATCGAAGGGGAGACGAATCGGTGGAGATCACCATCATGGCCGGTTCGCCGATGGTCTCCAGTCTCCT
>JALUUN010000354.1 GCA_027021325.1 Planctomycetota bacterium | reverse complement strand
TCCTCGACGCATCAGCCGGTCCCACCCGCTCTGCTCCAGGGCGGGATCCGGAAGGACAAGACGGACGGCCCCACCTCGCAAGGGCCGGCCGGTTCCGGCTTCCGCCAGGATTCCCCGGACCCCGCTTTTCCAGGGAAGACGGACCGTGCCTTCGGCATCCGGAGGCGCCTCGGCCAGGGGGACATGAAAGGTCTGCGGGATCCCGAAGACATCGGGAACCTCGTATTCCCAGACAGCCGCCGGGTCCTCCAGAAGGGCGCCGGCCTCCACGCGAAAGGCAGGCGGGGGCTGGGTCTCCGCAGAGGCCTCGCCCGTCGTCCAGGACACTTCCCCCTCCCTCGCCACGAGCCTGCATCGTGTCAAGGGGAGGGGTTCTCCCGTCAGGCGGTCGAGGAAGCGGAAGGGCGCGCCGGGTTCCACGGCCTCGGCAATGCGCTCGGGATCCGCCGCGTCGGCGGGCGCTGCTGCGGCCCTGGCCGGGGCCGCCTCACTCTCGGCCACGGACTCCCCCGGGCTCTCTTCCGGAGCCCGTTCATGGACCAGGATCCACACGAGCGCAAGCAGCAGAACCAGGGCGAGCCCGCGCTTCACGAATCGAAGCTCGTCAGGGTCGTGGCCTTGGCCATCGGAAACGTCTCCGTGCCGGAGAGTCAGAAGGTGGAGGAGAGACCGCGGGGTCTCTCCCCGGCTAGGTCCTCCACGACAATACCAGGAGAGGATCCCATCCCGGGCCGCCTTCCGAAAGCGAGGATGCGGAGTCCTAGAGCGGATCCAGGCTCAGGCCGCTCTCCTCGCCCAGGACCTGAAGGACGCGGTCCCAGGGGCCGGGCAGGGGGCGGCCCTCGCGCAAGGGGATCTTCAGGAGGAGCTGCTGGCGGTAGCGGCCCCGGAGGCGCTCCCGGGGCGGCGGCGCCGGACCGAGGAGCACCGGGGTGCCGGGAGCGTCTTCGGGGGGGAGGACCGAGGCCAGACGGCTGTGGACCTCCCCGGCACGGGCCGCCGCTTTCACGCGGTCCTCGGCCTCGACGAGGATGCGCACCGCACGCTGGAAGGGCGGGTAGCCGAAGAGACGGCGCTCCTCGAGCTCGGCGCGGACGAAGCCCTCCCAGTCGCCGGCCACCGCCGCCTGGAGGACCGGGTGGTCAGGCATCCAGGTCTGGACCAGGACGCGGCCGCCCGTGGCGCGGCGCCCGGCACGGCCGCTGACCTGGGTCAGGAGGGCGAAGCAGCGCTCGGCGGCACGGAAGTCGGGATGGTGCAGGGCGAGATCGGCGTTGAGCACCCCGACCAGGGTGACGCGGGGGAAGTCGAGGCCCTTGGCCACCATCTGGGTGCCGACCAGGACGTCCAGCTCGCCGCGGCCGAAGGCACCGAGCACCTCCTCGTAGCTCTCGCGGCGGAGCATGGTGTCGCGGTCCATGCGGCCGACCCGCAGGCCGGGAAGGAGCCGGGCGAGGGCGTCCTCGGCGCGCTCGGTCCCCGCCCCCACGGCGCGCACCGGCTGCCCGCAGGAAGGACAGGCGGCCGGCGGTTCGGTCTCCTGGAGGCAGTGATGGCACAGGGCCTTGCGCCGCCAGCGGTGGAAGGTGAGGGCGACGTCGCAGCGCGGACAGGGGACACTGCCGCCGCAGCTTCGGCAGTGCCAGGCGGAGGCAAAGCCGCGCTGGTTGAGGAAGAGGATGGCCTGCTCGCCGCGTTCGCAGGTCGCGGCCAGGGCCTCGACCAGGCGCCGGCTCAGGCCGCGGTCCGGAGCGCCGCCCGGGCCGGGCTTCTGCACCCGCATGTCCACCACCTCGACCTCGGGCAGGCTTCCGCCCGCAACCCGCTCCGGCAGGCGCAGGAGCTGGAGCCGGCCGCGGCGGGCGTCCTCCCAGGCCTCCAGGGAAGGGGTCGCCGAGCCCAGGATGCAGACCGCGTTCTCCAGGCGGGCGCGCTCCAGAGCCACCTCGCGAGCGTGGTAGCGGGGCACGCTCTCCTGCTTGAAGGAACCCTCGTGCTCCTCGTCCACGACGATCAGCCCCAGATCCCGGACCGGGGCGAAGAGGGCGCTGCGGGCGCCGACGACGACGCGGATCTCGCCCCGGGCCAGGGACCGCCACTGATCGTGGCGCTCGGCGTCGGTCAGGCCGCTGTGGAGGACCGCC
>JALUUN010000353.1 GCA_027021325.1 Planctomycetota bacterium | reverse complement strand
GCGCCGTTGCGCCGGAAGCCGCCCTCCTCGATGTCGCGGTCGATACGCGTGATTTCCTGGTAGACCACGCGGCCGGCGCCGATGTTGGTATGGCCGACCTCGCTGTTGCCCATGAGGCCCAGGGGCAGGCCGACCTCGCGTCCGGAGGCCGACAGCCGGGCGTGCGGCCACTCCTCCCACCACTCCAGGAAGTTGCGCGCCGGAGCCGAGGTGACGGCGTTGTCCTCGCCCGGGGCGGCGTCGCCCCAGCCGTCAAGGACCAGGAGGAGGACAGGCCGGATCTCGCTCATGAGGGGGGAGGGCACCCGGCGGCGGAGGGCCGCGCCAGGGGCGCAAGCGGAATACGATAGGGCCCGGCCGCGGCCGCGGCCACCCGAGCCATGCGCTGCCGACACCACCTCCTCGTTCTGTCTCTGCTCGCGGCCTGGACCGCCTGCACCACGGTCCCCGGCACCGGCCGGACGGCCTTCAACCTCTACACCGACGTCGAGACGCAGATGCAGCTCGGCGCCGAGGCCTACCCCGAGCTCCTGGCCGACGAAGCCCTCATCACCTCCGGTCCCGAGTACGAGATGGTGCAGCGGGTCGGCCGGCGCATCGCCAGGGCTGCCAAGCGCCTCTTCCCCGAGAGCGGCGCCCGCGAGTTCGAGTGGGAGTTCTCCCTGGTGGACAACGACGAGGTCGTGAACGCCTGGGCCCTCCCCGGCGGCAAGTGCGCTGTCTACACCGGTCTGTTCCAGGTCGCTCCCGACGAGGAGAGCCTGGCCGCGGTCCTCGGCCACGAAGTGGGCCATGCCATCGCCATGCACGGCACCGAACGCATGAGCCAGAACACCATGCTCAGCGCGGTGCTGGCCGGAACCTCCGTCGCCCTCGGCGACATGGACCCGCAGGACCGGGAGCTCGCCCTCCAGGCCCTGACCGGCGTCGCCTCCGTGGGCGCCCTGCTCCCCTTCTCACGCAAACACGAGGCCGAGGCCGACGAGATCGGCATCTACCTCGCCGCCGACGCCGGCTACGATCCGCGCGCCGCCCTCGGACTCTGGCAGCGCATGGCCCGGCTTGGCGGCGATCGGCCGCCGGAGTGGCTCTCGACGCACCCGAGCGAAGCGAGCCGCATCGAGAACCTGCAGAAGCGCATGCCCAAGGCGCTGCGCCTTTACCGTCAGGCGAAGAAACGCCGGGAGGACCCGGACCAGGGCTGAGGAGCTTGTCCTTCCTTTCCCTCCTTCCCGTCCTCGGCCTCGCCCTCCTCCCCCAGGGCCCGGCGGGCCCGACCGGAACCTATCCGGCGCTGGAGCCCGGGCGCATCCGTCCCGATCTCGCCTTCCTGGCCGACGACTTCCTGGAGGGACGGGACACCGGCATGCCGGGAGAGGCCGTGGCCGCCCGCTTCCTGGAAGCGCGCTTCCGGCGCCTCGGCCTCGAGGCCCTGCCCGGTGGCTTTCTGCGCCCCTTCCCCGCAGCCCCCCTGGAGCTGGCTCCCGAGCCCGAGGTCGCCCTCTACCTGGAGGACGAGGAGGTCTTCGTGCCGCCCCGGGACCTCGTCCCCCATCCTTCCTCACCGCCGGGCAGCGTCGAGGCCGAGGTGGTCGTCGCCGGCTTCGGCCTGAGCCTTCCGGAGTACGAATACGACGACTTTGAACTGGTGGATCTGGAGGGCCGGATCGCCCTCATCCTGCGATGGGAACCCGAGGCCGACCGCCGCGACAGCCGCTTCGCCGGCCGCCGTCTGCTGCCCGAAGCCCTGTTGCGGAACAAGGTCCGGGCCTGCCAGGAGCGTGGTGCGCTGGCCGTGCTCGTGGCCGATCCGCCCGGCCTCGCCGAGCGCCCGGACGCGCCCGGCATCCTCTACTGGCCGAACCACTCCAAGGCCTACCGGCGCATGATGGCCCTGGCGGCCTCGCAGCTCGATCCGGCGGAACTGGCGCGCAGCAACTTCAAGGTCGAGGAGATCGGCGACCACTACTTCTGCCCGCTCCAGGCCTCCGCTCCCCTGGGCAGCCGCATCCCGGTGGCCTACATCAGCCAGGGCGTGCTGGAGGCGGTCTTTCGCCGCGCCGGCAAGGACCTGCTGGGCTGGATGGCGCGGCTGCAGCGCAGTGGTGTCTCCCAGAGCTTCGCCAGCGGCGTGCGCGCTTCCTTGGACATCGCCTTTCGCGAGCCCCGGCGCAGCGGCCGCAACGTCGCCGGCATCCTGCGCGGTCCCGCGGACGACCCGCTGTCCCGGGAGTTCGTGGTCGTCGGCGCCCACTACGACCATGTCGGCAGCAACGAGGACGGAGCGATCTGGAACGGCGCCGACGACAACGCCTCGGGCACCGCCGCCCTGCTGGCCCTGGCCGAGTCCTTCGTGCGCTCCCGGACCCGCCCGCGCCGTTCGCTGCTCTTCGTCGCCTTCAGCGGCGAAGAGCGCGGCCTCCTCGGATCCGCCTGGTTCCTCAACGACCCCGAGCTTCCCGTGGACCGGATCGTGGCCATGGTCAACCTGGACATGGTCGGGCGCGCCCTCGCCGGCCGCCTCCAGGTCCTGGGGACGCGCTCCTCGCCGATCCTGCCGCGCCTGGTCCGCGACGCCAGCCAGGGCCTGGGCTTGTCCCTGGACTTCGAGGCCGAGGAGACCTTCGACCGCTCCGATCACGCGTCCTTCTACGCCCAGGGCATTCCCGTCGTTTTCTTCAGCACCGGGATGCATCCCGACTACCACCGACCGACGGACACCTGGGACAAGATCGACTTCGATGCCACCTCGCGGGTCTGCATCCTGGCGCGGCGCCTCATCCAGTCCCTGGCCACCCTCGACCGGCGGCTGCCCTTCGAGGACGGCTACCACCGCCAGACCCCGGTCTACGGCATCGACCCGCGCCTGCGCGTGCCCTTCGACGTCCGCTACGTCGACCGCCTCGACTACTGAGTGGAAGGCCGGTCGGCGCGCCCCCATCCTGGAACCATGGACCCGAGCGACCTCGCCCTCGGCATCGACGTCGGCGGCACGGCGATCAAGGCCGGCGCGATCTCCGGCGGCCGGGTGCTGCAGCGGGTGGAGACCGCCACCCCCCACGACCTCGAGGCCTTCCTCGACGCCCTGGCCGGCCTCGCCCGCGAGCTCGCCGGCGGCACCGCCCTGCCCCCGGTCGGCGTCGGCATTCCCGGCTTCCCCGCTCCTGCGGACGGCAGCATCCTGGGCGCCCCAAACCTCCCCTTCCTCCAGGGGGTGCCGCTGGGTCCGGCCCTGGAAGAGCGGCTCGGGGTTCCGGTGCGGGTGGACAACGACGCCAACCTCGCGGCCTGGGGTGAGGCCCTCCGGGGCGCCGGCCGCGGCCGGCCCGACTTCCTCCTCGCCACCATCGGCACCGGCATCGGGGGAGGCCTGGTCCTGGACGGCCGTCTCTACCGCGGCCCCGGCGGCCTGGCCGGGGAGTTCGGCCATCTGCCCGTCGGCCACGATCGTCTCTGCGGCTGCGGCGCCCGCGGCTGCCTGGAGGCGGCGGTCTCGGCGCGCTCCCTCGCCGCCTGGGCACGGGAGGAGGGCCTGGAAGCGGCGGACCTGCGCGAACTCGCAGCCCTGGCCCGGGCCGGCAACGGCGGCGCCCGCGACCTCCTGCGCCGGGCCGGCGCCCTCCTCGGCGAGGCCCTGGCCCAGGTCGCCCTCCTCCTGGACCTGCGCGTCTTCGTGATCGGCGGCGGCGGCGCCCCGGTCCTGGACCTCCTGCGGGAGCCGGCCCTCCAGGTCCTGGTCCTGCGCGCCTTCGGCCGCGAGCGCGAAGACTTCGAACTCCTCCAGGCCGAACTGGGCAATGACGCCGGCTTCTTCGGCGCCGCCGCCCTCGCTCTGGAGGCGGGCGCCCGCGCCTGAGGCGCCGGCCTTCAGGAAGCCTCCGGCAGCAGACGCTCGAGGAAGTCGTGGATCTCCGCCGCCGGGGGACGCTCCGCAGCCGGCAGCAGATGCACCAGGAACAGCCGCCCCGAAGGCGCCGCGGAGCTCAGGTCCACGGCCACCCACCAGACGCCCTCCGCCTTCCGCGGCCGGCTCATCGGGAAGCTCCGCTGCGGCCCGGCCTCGAGGAGGATGCCTTCCCCGCCGCCGCGGCCGCTGGCCCGGAGCTCGTCCAGGATCTCGTCCCAGGAGCCGGTCCAGAAGGTCAGGGGCGGCGCGGCATGGTCCCAGGCCTCGCGCTGGCGGAACTCCTCCTGGAAAGGCGGGCGCTTGTCCACCTGGACGCCGGGCTCGTCCAGGATCTGGCGCGCCGGCAGAAAGGGCGCCCGCAGGCGGCCGGCCGCCTCGGCGATCTCCTCCTCCCGCGGCGCCTGCGGGGCGGCCACGAGCAGGGCCTGGGCGCCGTCGAAGGAACGCACCATCCACACCAGCCGCAGCTCCCCGGCCTCGGCGTGGCCGTGGAGCACGAAGGGCGGCGGCAGGTGCCCGCCGGGCAGGACCTCCTGGAAGGCAGCCTTGCGCTCCTCGGCGGCCTCGTGGGCGGCGGTGAAGCGGTCCTGGCTCGTGGCAGCCCGGTTGGCAAGGCTGCGCCACACGAGCAGGGCCAGGAAGGCCAGGGCCAGGCCCAGGAAGACCCGCGTCCCGAGACGGCGCCGGGGCGGAGCGGGATCGCTCGTTCCGGAGAGGGGGAAGGTCTCCTCCATGGGGGCGCCGTCATCATGACAGGACCTGGAAGAATGGCCTCCTGTTTCCCAGGAACCTCCCTCCCGGCCATGCCCCCCGACCTCCCCGAGCGCCTGCGCAGTCTCGGCCGGCTCCTGGCCGGCGAGCCGGAGGCGGAGGATCTGGCGGCGCTGCGGGATCTGGTGGAGCGCGACCTCCTGCCGCGCCTCGCCACCGGCGGCGGGTTCCTCATCGCCGGCATCGTCGGGCCGAACAACGCCGGCAAGTCCACCCTCTTCAATACCCTGGCCGGCGCTCCCCTCAGCGAGGCCCGGCCCGAGGGCGGCGCCACCCGCCGGCTCCTGGGCGCTGCCCACCCCGAGACCCTGGCGGCCCTGCGCGCATCCTCCTGGCCGGCCTTCCGCCTGGTCGAAACGGAACCGGACGAAGACGGCGAAGACGGCCCGCCTGCGCTGCGCGTCCTGGCGGCGCCCGGCCTGGCCCCGGGACTGCTCCTTGTGGACACCCCGGACTTCGACAGTATCCACCAGAAGCATCCCCGGCAGGCCGCGGCGCTGCTCACGGTGGCCGATCTGGTCATCGTCGTCGTCACCCGCCACACCTACCGCAACGCCGAGGTGGTGGCCTTCCTGCGCCGCTGGCTGGCCTGCGGCCGTCCGTGGATCCTCCTCTACAACGAGGCTCCCGACGCGGCCACCGCCGCACGCCACGCCGCCGACCTGGCCGCCGACCTGGGAGCGCCGCCGCGGGCGGTCTTCGCCTCCCCCCACCGGCTGGAGGTCCAGGCCGGCGGGCCGCTCCTCCTGGAGAAGGCCGCCGGGGAGGGCCCTGCCGAGCTCGGCGCCGCCCTCGCCGACCCTGCCGCCCGCGCCCGCCTCAAGAAAGAGGCCCTGGAGGCGGGCCTGCGGCGCCTCGCCGAGGAGGCCGGGCGGGCCGCCGCGCGCCGCCGGCGGACCCTCCGGGCGGTCCGCGAGACCCGCGAGAGCGCCGCCGCCCGGGCCCGCAGCCTCGCCCGGGCGGTGGCGGAAGCGGCCTGGCCCCTGGGCCTCTTCCTCGAGGCCTTCCGCGAGGTCCTGGAAGCGCGGGGGCACCCCGTGCAGCGCCTGTGGCGGCGGAGCCTGCGGCGCGCCCGCCTCGGCCTCACGCGGCTGTTGCGCCGCCGGCCGCCGGAGGATCCCGCCTCCGCCCTCCAGGAACCGGCGGTTCGCGCCCTGGAGGCGTCCTGGGCCGGCGTCTGGGAAGACCTGGTTCGGGATCTCGGCCCGGAGGGACGGCTGCGCCTGCGCGACGGCCTGCCCCCCGGCCTGCGCGAGGCCCTGGACCGGGACCTGGCTCCCGGCCGGAGCCGGGAAGCAGCCGCCCGCGCCCGCGCCGCCCTGCAGGAGCACCGGCCCGACCGCGGGGCCTTCCAGAAGGCCTGCCGGAACCTCGTCGAGGCGGCCCTGGAGGAGCGTGGACGCTCCTGGGACCTCCAGGCCCTGGCGGATCTCGTCTCCCTGGCGCCGCTTGCGGCGGCGGCG
>JALUUN010000352.1 GCA_027021325.1 Planctomycetota bacterium | reverse complement strand
GAACGCCCTGGGAACCCTGCGCCGGCTGGAGAAGCTGCTGCAGGAAGCCGCCCGGGAGTTCGAGGCCGGGGCCTCGGCACTGCTGGAGGAGGTCCGCCAGGGCGCGGTGGATCTCGCCCACCGCTGGGCCGTCGAGGTCCGGGAGCGGCTGCGGCTGCGCCGCGCCGAGGTTCAGGAGCTCCTGTGCGCCGAGGCGGCGCGGCGATGGGACGGCCCCGGCGGCTGGGCCCTGCGCGCCGGCGGTCTTGCGGCGGTGGGCGCCGGGGCCGGAGCCCTGCTCCTGCGCCGCAACCCCTGGCTGGCTGCGGGCGCGGCGGCCGGGGGAATCGCCGCCCGGAAGGGACAGGAGGTCCTGCGCCGTCACCGCCTCGGCCGGAGCGGACCGGTCCTGCCCGGCGGGGAGCAGCGCCGCATCTGGGGCGGCGAGAGCCTCCTCGAGGCCCGCCTGCGAGCCGCCCGCCTGACCGCCGACCCGCTGAAGCTGGGCCTGCCGGCGCCGGAGGAGGTGGACGGCCGTCTCGCCCGGGCCGTGGAGGAGGGCTGGAGCGGACTCCTCGAGCGGGAGCTCCCCCGGGCCGCCGAAGGCCGGCTCCTCCGGGCCCTGCACCTTCCCCTGGACCTGCCCGTCTGGGCCCTCCTCCTCCTGGTCGTCGCCCAGGCCGCCGCCTCCCTCTTCGGGCTGGAGCTGCCGGCACCCTTCCAGGCCCGGGTCACGGGCCTCGATGCCCTGGTGGACCTGGCCCTGGTGGCCGGCGCCTGGCTGCTCCTGGTCCGGCTCGGCGTCCGGCGCGCACTGGCGGCCCGGAGCTTCGGGCTGCTCCAGAGGACCGGGCAGGAGATCGAGGCCGGACTGGAAGCGGCAGCGCAGGGCCTCGCCGAGGCGGCCGGCGCGGAGGTCGAGGACCGCCGCCGCCGTTTTGCGCGCCTGGCCCGCCTCGAAGAGACCTGGAGGGAGCGGCTGGAAGAGGCCGCGGCCGGCCCGCCGGTCCGGCGCTCCTCCAGGGGCTAGCATGGGCGGTCATGCTCCCCGCCCTGGTCCTGGCCCTTCCCCAGGCCGGTCCGGCCGTGTCCGGCCCCTACTTCGACGACTTCCGGACCGGCTTCACCGACCAGCCTGCCCCGGTCCCCGGCAGCGGCGCCTGGCAGGCCGTCCACGAAGCGGAGAACGGCCTCTGGTTCAAGGTCCAGTGGGGGGAGTGGGCCTGGTGCGACTACTTCGCCGACCATGTCTGGACCACAGGCGAGGCCGGAGAGCCCGGCTCGGAACTGGTCCTCCGCGTGCCCGCCGGCCCCGCCTCGGAGGGCGGACACATCCTCGCCGCCTCCGACTCCTGGTTCGGGAGCTACCGGGCGCGGATCCTGGCCCCGCGAACGGGCGTCAGCGCCACCCACGGAACGGTCGCCGGGTTCTTCCTCTACCGGGATCTCCACGGCGAGATCGACGTCGAGATCCTCAGCGGCGAGCAGGCGCTGGGAGCCGGCGCCGTGCGCTTCACGGTCCACGACACCCGGGGCGGCATCATGAACAACCGCAGCCTCAGGGTCCCCCTGCCCTTCGCCGCCTGGGAGGGCTTTCATGAATTCGGATTCGACTGGTATCCGGATCGCGTCGAGTTCTTCGTGGACGGGTCCATCCCGCTCGACGACCAGGGGCAGCCAGCGGTGATCCTCGAAGGCGATGCAGGCTTCCGTGGCCCCATCCGCATCCCGGCGCTGCCCATGCCCGTGATGTTCAACCACTGGACGGGGAACCCCGGCTGGGGCGGTCTGCCGCCTTCCGTGGAAGCCGAGATGCGCGTGGACCGCTTCTGGCATGCGCCCTTCTTCCTGACGGCCTCCTCCCCGGAGATCCCGGCCTCCAGCGGCGGCGTGGTGGACTGGAGCGTCGCCCTGGGCCCGGACTACGCCGGCGAGCCCTGGCTGCTCCTGGGCAGCGCCTCCGGCACCTGGCCCGGCCAGAGCCTGTCCAGCGGTCTGCCGGTCTGGATCCAACCGGACCTCTGGACCCGGCGCCTGCTCTCCGGCGACGCTTCTCCCTGGCTCACGGGCGGCCAGGGCGTCCTCGACGCCCAGGGCGAGGCCGGCGCCCGGCTCGACGCCCCTCCAGGCCTGCTCCTGCCTCTGGCCGGCCTCCGCTTCGATTTCGTAGCACTGCTTCCCGGAGCCGGCCAGGCCAGCTCGCCGCCGGTCCCGCTGAGCATTCTCCCCTGATCGCCGCGCGCCCTCAGTCCGGACCGGCCGGTCCTTCCCGGCCGGCCTCGCCCGGCAGGAAACCGAGGCGCAGGTCCACCCGGCGCGGTCCGCGCAGGTCGTAGCGCCGGCGGCTCATGATCCGCCGGTGCCGGAGGCGCAGGCGGAAGCGGTAGCCGAGGAGGTGGAAGATCTCCGTCGAGTACCAGCGGGCGACGCGCAGGTCGATCTCGATGCGGTCCGGATCCGACGAGTCCCGGCGCACTCCGGGGAGCCCGTGGATGAGGGCACCGAGACGGAGGTGGCGCAGGGCCGCCGACACCGCGAGCCAGAAGGGGCGGATCTCCCGGACCAGGAAGAAACCGT
>JALUUN010000351.1 GCA_027021325.1 Planctomycetota bacterium | reverse complement strand
CACCCGCTCCCACGGATAGCCTTCCTCCAGGAGAAGGCGAAGCAGCCGCCCCAGCACCGGCCCGGCCAGCGCCTCCTGGCGCTCGTCCAGGGCGCGGGCGACCAGAGCCTCGGCCCAGAGCTTCCACGCCGGCCCCGGCTCGGCGACGGCCTCCAGCCGTCGGGCGAGATCCTCGGTTCCCCCCCGCGCCCAGGCCAGGGCCAGGGCCTGGAACTCCGGTCCCAGCTCCGCCGGCGGTTCGGCCTGCAGGGCCTGCCGGTACAGGCGCGCCGGCCCCTCCAGGACCTCCTCGAAGGCGGCGAGCTCCCGGGCGGCCGCCTCGGAAGGAGCCTCGGAGCGCAGGGCAGCACGCTCCTCCGCCGGCGTGCGGTGGTAGCGGTCCAGGAAGCGCAGGACCTCCAGGGAGACGCCCCCGGCCGGGGCGGCGGGCGGCCGGCCCGTGCCTTCCGCCCGCGGCTTCGCAACCGGCGGCGGATCGGCAGCCGGGACATGCTCCGGCTTCAGGAGGACGGCGCCGGGGGGCCGGGCGCCGGCGGCGGCCGGATCGCTCCCGCCCGGGGCCTCCTCCTCCCCGCCGCCCCAGATCCAGGCCAGGCCGGCGACGGCGGCGACCAGGATCAACACCAGGACGGAGGTCTTCACACCCGGCATTCTGCCCCGCGGAGGGGGCCGGAGCAAGGCGGAGGAATGCCTGCGGCCAGAGGCGCGAGGAAGAAGGACCAGAGCCCCATTCTTCCAGGGGGGATCCTCCCGTGCCGGTTCACCCGGCCCGGAGTCCGGACCCCGTCAAGCACAGCATCGGACTACGGCCTTGTTACTCGGCGCGTGGCCACAGGCGCCCTGAGCCTACCACGGCAGCCGCGCCCGGCACGCCCCGGCGGCGCCGCCGCCCCCCGGAAAAACCCCGCCGCCCCCCTTGCATTCCGGGCCTCCGGCGCTCCCGCCTCAGGCCCGGCTCGGCGCCACGACCTCCAGGGCCAGGGCACAGCTGCCGCCCGGAAGCTCCCAGCGCCGGGCTCCGGGAGGCTCTTCGACACACCACTCCAGCCCGCCCTCGGCCAGGACCTCTTCACGGATCCTCGACGCCCATTCCTCGAGGGCGCGCCGCAGATCCTCGCTTCCCTGGACCCGCACGCGGATGCGGTCCGTCACCTCCAGGCCCTGTTCCTTGCGCTGCCGCTGGATGCGGTTGATCAGCTCGCGGGCGAGGCCTTCACGCTCCAGTTCGGGCGTGATCTCCGTGGCCAGGCCAAGGGTCACGACGCCGTCCGTCGCCGCCTCCCAGCCCTGCACCTCCACGGTCTCGACCTGGATGTCCTCCGGCGCAAGTTCGAAGGACTCCCCTTCGACCTCGAGAGTCAGGGGCGCCCCTCCCTGGAGGGCGAAGATCTCCTCGCGTCCCAGGGCGCCGATGGCGGCGGCCAGGGCCTTCATGCGCCTGCCGGCACGCCGGCCGAGGCGCTTGTAGTCGGGCCTGGCCCGCACCTGCAGGAAGTCGGGCACGCCCTCGATCCACTCGACGGTCTTGACGTTCAGCTCCTCGCGCAGGGCGTCCTCGTAGGTGCGGGGACTCGCCGGCAGCTCGGCCTCCCGGGCGACGTGGACCAGGACCCGGCTCAGGGGCTGGCGGTTGCGGATGCCGACACGCTCGCGCACCGCCCGGCCCAGGCGCACCGCCCGGAGCACGGGATCCATGGCGGCCGCGATGGCCTCGTCCTCGAGAGCTCCGCCCAGGACCGTCTCCTTCGGCGAAGCGGCGTCGGGCCAGAGGGCGAGGTGGACGCTTCCTTCCTGGCCCAGGCGCCGCCACAGCCCCTCGGCCAGGAAGGGAGCGACCGGCGCGATCATCCGCGCCGCGGCCTGGAGCACCTCGTGAAGGGTGGCGAAGGCGGCGGCCGCCGAGGGCTCGGCGGCGCCCTCGTCGGCCAGCCAGAAGCGGCGCCGGTTGCGCCGGATGTACCAGTTGCTCAGCTCCTCGACCAGAAACCGCTCCAGGGCCTTGAGAGCGGCTGCCGGATCCAGGTCCTCGAAGGCACGGGCCGCTTCGGCCGCCGCCCGCGCCGCCCGGTTGCGGATCCAGCGGTCCAGGGCCGGACGCTCCCCGGGGGCGGGACGCGGCGCGGAAGGCTTCCAGCCGGCGACGCCCGCATAGAGG
>JALUUN010000350.1 GCA_027021325.1 Planctomycetota bacterium | reverse complement strand
CGCTCCTCTACGGACTCCTGGCCGGCCATGCCCTGATCCTCTTCCAGGAGCGCATCGGCGGCCGCAGCTACGCCCTGCCCCTGGCCACGGTCCTGCTCCTGACCATCGGCATCTGCGACGCCACCGACGTCCCCCACATGCTGGCCTTCCTGGTGACCGGGGCCGTGGTCTCGAACCGCTCGCGGCTGTTCGCACCGATCACCGAGGCCATGGACACCTTCGCACAGCCGGCCTACGTCGCCTTCTTCGTCCTCAGCGGCTGGCACCTGCAGTTCGACGTCTTCGCCGAGAACGCCGGCGTGATCGCCCTCTATGTCCTGGGAAGGAGCCTGGGCAAGATCGTGGGCTGCCGCCTGGGCCTGGGGCTGGCCCGCGTCCGCATCCCCGGCTCGCCGCGGCTCGGCTGGGGCCTTCTGTGCCAGGCCGGGGCCGCCATCGCCCTGGCGAACATCGTCTCGGCCCGCTACGACCCGGACCTGGGAAGCCGGCTGTTGAGCATCATCCTCGGGGCCGTGGTCGCCTTCGAACTGCTCGGCCCGCTCCTGGTACGCCGGGTCGTGGTCCAGGCCGGGGAGGTCCCGGTGACCCGGCTGTTGAGCGGCACTCCCCTGGAGGAACACCATGCCTCCTGGTTCGCGACCTTCGGCCGCGTTCTGCGCGGCCGCCGTCCGCGAGCCGGAGACGCGGGTTCCTGGACCGTGGACCGGATCAAACGCCCGGCCGAGGTCCGCCTCAGCCGCCGCGACGATCTCGACGCCATCCTGCGCAAGGCGAACCACGCCCCCTACAACGCGCTGCCGGTGGTGGACGACGAGGACCGGCTGGTCGGCGTCATCCGCCTCCAGGACCTGGACGCCGTCACCTACGACCCGCAGCTCGCACACCTCGTGAGCGCCGAGGACCTTGCTGCCCTGAATCCGGAAGAGGCCTCGGTTCCCGCCGGCGCCGGACTCCAGGAGGCGGCCGCCTTCTTCGCCCGGAGCTCCCTGAACACGGCGCCGGTGGTGGACGGGGAGGAGAATCGCCGCCTCACCGGCATGGTCGAGCGGGGCGAGGTTCTGGCGCTGATGCGCCAGCTCGGCCTCGGGGTCCCGGGGCCGGAGTCCAGCGGCCCGCGTTGAGGGTCTGCCGGCGATGGCCTAGAATCCCTGGCCCCGGTCCGACTCCCGGCTCCCCCTGGCTCCCGTCCCCATGGCTGACTCCTTCGCCGTCGACCCCGCCAAGTGCATCGCCTGTGATGCCTGCGCCAACGAGTTCCCGGACATCTTCGAGATGTACGGGATCGGCGACGAGCGCAAGGCCCGGGCCCGCCAGGGCCACGAGCCCGCGGTTCCCAACGTGAATCCGCGCAAGGTCGTGGATACCTGCCCGACCGGGGCGATCGGCTTCTCCGGCGAGCTCCCGCCCCCGGAGGAAGGCGAAGGCGTGGAACTCGTCGAGGTCGAGGGCTGGGAGGACGCCTGGGAAGCCTTCCAGGCCTCGGGCGCCGAGGAGGATCCGGCCGAGGTCGAGCGCCGCTACGGGCGCGACTGGAGTTTCGAGAACCTCGAGGCCGGGCACTTCCGCCTCAAGCTGCAGTTCGCCCGCACCCTGCCCCCGACCCGGAACCGCTTCCGCTACGGGCTGGGCGAGGCCATGCCGCGCTACGAGGTCCTGGTCACCGAGACCGGGCGCCGGGTCTACCTGAGCGCCCGCGTCGGCGACCCCAAGGTGGTCGCGGCGCTCTGCAACCACAGCGCCGCCTTCCCGGACCGCTTCACCCTGGCCCTGGACCTGCCGGCCGCTCCGGTGCACCTGGACTGGCACTACGACAGTCACGGGCTCCTGGAGATGCACCTGTTCACGACCCAGGAGGCCGCCGACGCCTTCCTCTGGCACAGCCACTTCATTACCGACCTGTGCACCGGTTGCGGCGTCTGCGAGCGGGTCTGTCCGACCAATGCCATCACCGGCGAGTCGAAGTTCATCCACCACATCGAGCCGAAGCTCTGCATCAACTGCTCGGTGTGCGGGATCTATTGCCCCTTCGACGCCATCACCGGACGCGACGGCGAGATCGTCGAGCGCATCAAGCCCAAGGAGATCCCCAAGGCCCAGGTCCTCGAGGATCTCTGCACCGGCTGCGAGTACTGCGTGGACGTCTGCCCCTTCGACTGCATCGAACTGGTG
>JALUUN010000349.1 GCA_027021325.1 Planctomycetota bacterium | reverse complement strand
GAACTGCCCTGGTACGAGATCGAGGATCACGAGGCCCTCGAGCTGGCGATCCTGGACCGCATCAACCAGATCCCCGCCCAGCGCCTGGACCTCGCCCTGGAGGCCAGCGCCTGGCTGATCATCGAGCTCCTCCACGATCCGTCGCCGCCGGCGCGCATCAAGTCGGCGGCGATCCTGAGCCGCTTCGCCGGCTGGTGGGTCGAGGCCGGAGGTGTGCGCCTGGACCAGCGCAGCCGGAACGGCGACCTGGCGACCGCGGTCCAGGCCTGGATGCAGGCCATCGAGGCCATTGACGACCCCGCCCAGGTGGACCGGGTGGCCGAGGCCCTGGACCGGATCGACGCTGCAGCCATCGGCGACCCCCTGATCGCGGCGCGGCTCCTGGCGGGAATGGCCCGCCGCTACGACGACGCACCCCTTCCGGCCACCGGCGACACGATCCTCATGCGCACCGGGCTGCGGGCGGTCCTCATGGCCCTCGACCAGGGTGCCCGGGATCCGGACCCCGAGGTCGCCCACGCCTGCCGGGTGCGCGCCGACCTGATCCGGGACTACCTGCAGCGCCGGCCCTGAGCGGGGCTTCGGACCGCGGCCGCCGCCGCGCTAGGCTCTGGCCGTGAAGGGCATCGTGGGGACCGTCCTCAAGCTGGCCGTGGCCGGCGTGCTCCTCGTCTGGGTGCTGAGCCAGATCGAGACCCGCGACCGCCTGGTCCGCGCCCTGCCGAACGGCCAGGAGGCGGAGGTCCTCGCCAGCGGCCGCATCGAGGGCGACTGGCAGGGCGAAGACTGGGTCTTCCTCGCCGACGGCGGCCGCAAGCTGGGGCCGGACGACCTCGGCGAGGGCGAGGAACTGCGGCCCGGCTTCTTCACCCTCCTGCGCAACATCCGACCGGCCTGGTATGTCCTGGGCATCGCCGCCTGGGCGGTCCTGGTCCTGATCGTGGCCTGGCGGTGGCAGATCCTCCTGGGCGCCGCCGGGGTGCAGACGCCCTGGCGCAACGCCCTGCGCCTCTGCTTCGTCGGCTACTTCTTCAACAATGTCATGCCGGGGCTGACCGGAGGCGACCTGGTGCGCGCCGTCCTGGTGACCCGCGGCATGCAGGTGCACCGGACCCGGGCCGCCATGTCGGTCCTGGTGGACCGCCTGCTCGGGCTCTTCTCCCTGCTTCTCCTTGCCGGAGTGGTTCTCCTCTTCCTGGACCTGCCGCAGGGGCAGGAGGGGCCCGCCCGGCGCCTGGCCCTGGTGCGCCAGGGCGTGTTCCTGATCCTGGGGGCGGCGGTCCTGGGGGCGGCGGTCTGGCTCAGCCGCCGCGGCCGCCGCTGGTTCCGCATCGATGCCCTCCTGCGGCGCCTGCCGGCCCGGGAACTCGTGGCCAAGGTGGACGGCGCCATCACCGTATACCGCGAGCGTCCGGCCGCCGTCGCCGCCGCTCTCGGCCTGAGCCTCTTCCTTCAGGTCTGCGGCATCCTGAGCTTCTGGGCCACCGGCCGCGCTCTCGGCGCCGGCCTCGGCCTCGACCAGCAGTTCGTCATCTTCCCCGTGGTGCAGACGGTGAGCTCGGTGCCGGTGGCGCCCGCCGGCTGGGGGGTGGGGGAGTGGCTCTACGGCAAGTTCTTCCAGTGGTTCGGCGCTCCCTACACCCTGGGGGTGGCGGCCTCCATCCTGTTCCGCCTCACCACCCAGGTCGGCTTCGGTCTCCTCGGCGGTCTGGTCTGGCTCCTGGCCCGCAAGCAGGTCGCCGCCGCCGTCGCCGAGGGCCTCGAAGCCGATCCTTCCCCGGACAGAGCATGAGCCTCGTGATCGTCGGTTCCGTCGGTCTGGACGACGTCGAGACCCCTTACGGACAGGTCCAGGGCGTGGCCGGAGGCACCGCCCTCTACGCTTCCCTGGCCGCCTCCCTCTTCACCCGGGTGCGGGTCGCCGCCAACGTCGGCCACGATTTTCCCGAGGAGGCCTGGGCACCGCAGCGCGCCCGCGGCGCCGACCTCTCCGGACTCCGGGTCTTCGAGGACCAGGCTACCTTCCGCTGGGCCGGACGCTACGAGGGCGACATGAACGAGGCCCAGACCCTGCGCACGGAGCTGAACGTCCTGGAGGTGCCGCCCGCCGCCCCCCCGGACTGGAAGGGCGCGCCGTGGGTGTTCCTGGCGAACATGGGCCCCGACGTCCAGCTCGACATGCTGGAGGCCCTGCAGGGCGGGACGGTCTTCGCCGACACCATGAACCTCTGGATCGAGACCCAGCGGGACAACCTCCTGGAGCTGCTCCGGCGTATCGACGGCCTGGTCCTGAACGACGGCGAGGCGCGGCTCCTGACCGGCGAGAACCATCTGATCAAGGCCGGCGAGCACCTGCTCGATCTCGGCCCGCGGGTCGTGGTGGTGAAGAAGGGGGAGCATGGAGCCTTCCTCTTCAGCCGGGACTTCCACTTCGCCCTGCCGGCCTACCCGACCACCCGGGTCGTGGATCCGACCGGGGCCGGCGACTCCTTCGCCGGCGGAATGCTCGGCTACCTCGCCGAGAACGGCGCTCTGGAGCCCGCCGCCCTGCGCCGCGCCATGGCCTACGGCACCGTCGCCGCCAGCCTCACGGTGGAGGCCTTCTCCACCGCCGGCCTCGCCCGGGCGACCCGCGAGGACCTGGACCGGCGCTTCCAGGAGCTCCTGGAGTTCGTGCGCCTGGAATAGGGGGCCGGCCCCCGGAAAGGGCGTCACCCGAAGCCCTTGGGGACGTCCCCTGGAGGACGGGCCGGATCTTCTCCGGCTCTCCCGTCCGGACCCCGCCCTTGCCTCTGGAAATGCCGTCCTCCGCCGTCTACCCTCCTGCTGCAGGAGAATCCACCGTGGCTACCCGGAAGAAGAAGACCCCCACCCCCGATCCCGAGGCCGAGCGCACCGAGGCCCTGAAGTCGGTCCTCAGCGTCATCGAGAAGAACCACGGCGCCGGGGCGGTCATCCAGATGACCGACGACTTCCTGCTCCCGGTGGAGGGGATCTCGACCGGCTCCCTGAGCCTCGATCAGGCTCTCGGCGGCCGCGGCCTGCCGCGCGGCCGCATCGTCGAGCTCTACGGGCCGGAGGGCTCGGGCAAGTCCACCCTGGCCCTGTCGGTGATCGCCCAGGCCCAGCGCCAGGGCGGCTACGCCGCCTACATCGATGCCGAGCACGCCTTCGATCCCGAGTATGCCCGGAACATGGGCGTGGTCCTGGACGGCCTGCGCTTCAACCTCGCGCAGCCGAGTTACGGCGAGGAAGGGCTGGACATCGCCGAGCAGTTCGTGAAGTCCGGGGCGGTGGACGTGGTGGTCGTGGACTCGGTGGCGGCCCTGGTGCCCAAGGCCGAGATCGACGGCGAGGTCGGGGACTCCTTCGTCGGGGTCCAGGCGCGGATGATGAGCCAGTTCCTGCGCCGGCTCACCGCCGTCGCCGGGAAGTCCAAGGCGGTGGTGATCTTCATCAACCAGCTGCGCGAGAAGATCGGGGTCATGTTCGGCAATCCCGAGACCACGCCGGGCGGCCGGGCTCTGAAGTTCTACAGCTCGGTGCGCATCGACGTGCGGCGCATCGGCGCCCTCAAGCAGGGCGACGAGATCATCGGCAACCGCACCAAGGCCACGGTGGTGAAGAACAAGGTCGCCCCGCCCTTCCGGCGCGCCGAGTTCGATGTCATCTACGGCAAGGGCATCAGCCTGGAGGGCGACCTGATCGACCTCGGGCTGCAGCACGGCCTGGTCCAGAAGAGCGGCGCCTGGTTCACCTACAAGCGCCCCGGCGGGGAGGACCTGCGCCTCGGCCAGGGCCGGGAGATGGTGCGGGAGCTCCTGCGCGACAACCCCGACCTGCGCGAGGAACTGGAAGGGCACCTGCGGGCGATCCTGAACCCGCCTCGGGAGGAGCCGGCCGCGGAGGAGGCTCCGGCCCGGGAGGAGAAGACGGCGGCGAAGCCCGCCGAGCAGGAGGCCGAGGCCGGCGCCGCACCGCGCAGGGGCGGCCGCCGCAAGTCCTGAGCCCGGCGCCTCCGGCGGCGGCGGCGCGCCTTCCGCGGAGTGCCGCCGCCGGGTATCTTCTCCTGCTTCCCGGCGGCCCGCCGCCGGTCCCGAGCCATGTCCGTCCCCCGTACCGCCGCCGAGATCCGCGAGGCCTTCCTGCGCTACTTCGAGGGCCTCGGCCACGAGCGCCTGCCCTCGGACTCCCTGGTCCCGAGCAACGACCCGACGCTGCTCTTCACCGGAGCGGGGATGAACCAGTTCAAGGACGAGTTCCTGGGCCGCGGACGCCCCGGACTGAAGCGCGCCACGACCGTCCAGAAGTGCCTGCGGGTGCCGGACCTGGAGAACGTGGGCCGCACACCGCGGCACCACACCTTCTTCGAGATGCTCGGCAACTTCTCCTTCGGGGACTACTTCAAGGCCGAGACCATCCCCTGGGAGTGGGAGTTCTTCACCGGCGTCCTCGGCTGGGATCCGGACCGGCTCCTGGTTACGGTCTACCAGGACGACGACGAGGCCTGGCGGATCTGGAAGGAGGCCGTCGGCCTGCCCGAGGAGCGGATCTACCGCTTCGGCGAGAAGGAGAACTTCTGGCCGGCCAGCGCCCCCAGCCAGGGGCCGGATGGACCCTGCGGCCCCTGCTCGGAGATCTACTTCGACCTGCGGCCCGAAGCGGGCGCCCTGCCGCCGCAGGAAGGGCTGGAAGCGCTTCCGGACCGCTTCCTGGAGGTCGGCAACTTCGTCTTCACCCAGTTCGACCGCCAGCCGGACGGGAGGCTGGCGCCCCTGCCCCAGAAGAACATCGATGTCGGTCTCGGCCTGGAGCGCATCGCCGCCGTCGCCCAGGACGTCCCCAACAACTTCGAGACCGATCTCTTCCGGCCGACCCTGGAGGCCCTCCAGCGCCTCGGCGGCCGTCGCTACGGCGAGGACCCCGAGGCCGACGTGCGCATGCGGCGCATCGCCGACCACGCCCGCGCGGTCTTCTTCTGCATCGCCGACGGCGCGGCGCCCGGCCGCGAGGGCCGCGGCTACGTGGTGCGCAAGATCCTGCGCCGCGCGGTCCGCGACGGCATCGAACTCGGCCTCGAGCGGCCCTTCCTGGCCGGGCTGCTCCCGGCCGTGCAGGAGACCCTGGCCGAGGCCTGGCCCGAGCTGCGCGAGCAGGAGGGTCCGATCCAGGTCCTGGTGGAGGCCGAGGAGGAGCGCTTCCGCGAGGTCTGGCACCGCGGCATCCACCGCCTGGAAGCCCTGCTCGAGGAGCTCGGCGGCCCGGGGCGCACGCCGGTCTTCCCCGGGAGGGCGGCCTTCGAACTCCACGACACCTGGGGCTTCCCGCGGGACATCGTCGAGGTCGTGGTCCGGGAGAAGGGCTACGCCTTCGACGCCGAAGGCTTCGAGGCGGCCATGGAAGAGCAGCGGCGGCGCGCCCGCCAGGGCTCCGGCCTTCAGGGCGAGGTCTTCGCCGAGAGTCTGGGCGCCCGGCTGCAGGCCGCCGGCGTCCCCGAGACCGCTTTCACCGGCTACGAAGAAGACGCCTCCGAGGGCCGGATCCTGGCCCTGGTCCGCGGCGGGGAACTCGTCGAGGCCCTCGCGGCGGGCGAGGAGGGGGCCGTGCTCCTGGACCGCAGCCCCTTCTACGCCGAAGGCGGCGGCCAGGTGGGGGACCGGGGCCGGTTCCTCGGCCCCGGCGGCGAGCTCCTCTTCGAGGTCGAGGACACCCGGGCCGAGGAGGGCCGGCACCTGCACTTCGGACATGCCCGGATGCGCCTGGAGCCGGGGCTGGAAGTGCGCGCGGAGCTGGATGCGGGCGCGCGCCGCTCCACCGAAGCGCACCACACCGCCACCCATCTCCTGCACGCGGCCCTGCGCCGGGTGCTCGGGGAGCATGTCACCCAGGCCGGCTCCCTGGTGGCCCCCGACCGCCTGCGCTTCGACTACACCCACCCCGAGGCCCCGTCCCGCGAGCAGCTCGAGGAGGTCGAGCGCCTGGTCCAGGCGGAGATCCTGGCGGCCCGGCCGGTGTGCAAGGAGCGAACGCGCCTGGAGGAGGCCCGGGCCCGCGGGGTCATGGCTTTGTTCGGCGAGAAGTACGGCGAGGAGGTGCGGGTGGTCGAGGTCCCCGGCTTTTCGGCCGAGCTCTGCGGCGGCACCCACGTGTCCAACACCGGCCAGATCGGGCTCTTCCGCATCCTCTCCGACCGCGCCCTGGCCGCCGGCGTGCGCCGGATCGAGGCCGTAGCCGGCTGGCCGGCGGTGGACTCCGTGCGCCGGGAACACGAACTCCTGCTGGAGAGCGCGGCCCTGGTGAAGACCGAACCCGCCCGGCTGCCGGAACGCATCGGCCGCCTGCGGCAGGAACTCAAGGAGGCCCGGAGCCGCCGGAAGCCGGCCGCTGCCCTGGACCCCGCGGCGGTCGCCGAGGCCCTGCGCCGTGGCCCGGATGCCCCGGCCTTCGGCTGGCAGCACCTGCCCGGTGCCGATGCCGGCGCCCTGCGCTCGGTGGCCGACCGCCTGCGCCAGGAACGGGACCTGCCCCGGGTGGTTCTCCTCGTGGGCGAGGGCGAGCGCTTTCCCTTTGCCTTTCTCCGGACCGGCGAGGGTGCCCCGCCGGCGGGGGAGCTGGCCCGGGCCTTCGGGTCCCTTCTGGGCGGCGGCGGCGGCGGCCGGCCCGACTTCGCCCAGGGCCAGGCGGTCCGCTCCGAGGGCCTGGAGGCGGCCGTGGCGCGCATCCGCGAGCAGGTCGGGGCCCCGGCCTGAGGCCCCCCGGCGCCGCGGCGGTCCTTGACCCGGCGCCGAGGATGGGGACAATGGGCCCCCCTTTGCCCGCCGGACTCCTCTTGCGTGGAGGAGGCCGAGGAGCCGAGATCATGGCCAATCCCAAGCGACGACACTCGAAGCGCCGGGCCCGTCTGGGCCGGGCGGCCGTCCGCAGCGCCCCCCTGAGCGTGCGGCCCTGCGACCGCTGTGGTTCCCCCGGCCGGCCGCACACGGTCTGCGATACCTGCGGCCACTATCGCGGCCAGGAGATCGTCTCCAAGGACGAGTTCTAGGCCCCCGGGGCCGGAACGGCGGACACTGTGCGCATCGCGGTCGACATCCTGGGCGGCGACCACGCTCCCGGGGAGCTCCTGGCCGGCGTGGCCCGGGCCCTCCGGGAAGGCTTCGAGCCCTCCGAACTGCTCCTCGTCGGACCGGCGGACGTGATCGGTCCGGGCCTCGAGGCCGCCGGCGTGACCGCGGTCCCGGAGATCCTCGAGACCGCCGAGGTCATCGAGGGCCACGAGAAGCCGACCGAGGGCCTGCGCCGCAAGCCGCGGGCCAGCATCTCCCTGTGTGTCGGCGCCGTGCGCGAAGGCCGGGCCGACGGACTGGTTTCCTTCGGCAACACCGGTGCTGCGGTGGCGGCCGCGACCGTCGGTCTCGGCATGCTGCCGGGAATCCGCCGCCCGGGGATCGCGGTCACCATGCAGGGCGCCGGAGGCCGCTTCGTCCTCCTGGACGCCGGCGCCAATCCTACGCCCCGGCCGCGGCACCTCTTCCAGTACGGGATCATGGGCAGCGTCTTCGCCGCCAGCGTCCTCGGTATCGAGCGGCCGCGGGTGGGGCTCCTGAACATCGGCGGCGAGGCCGGCAAGGGCAACCCCGTCATCCAGGAGGCTCACGCTCTCCTCCAGGGCTCCGGCTTGAACTTCGTCGGCAATCTGGAGGGGCAGGACCTCTTCCGCGGGACCGCCGACGTCCTGGTCGGCGACGGCTTCGTCGGCAACATGGTCCTCAAGGTGGTCGAGGGCTTCGCCGAGTTCCTGGCCCAGGGCCTGGCCCGCCAGGCCGCGGAGGCAGGGGACGCCGCCGCCGAGGAGAGCCTGCGCGAGGGCCTCCGACGCCTGTTCGGGGCCGCCGACTACGCTGACGTCGGCGGAGCGGTTCTCCTCGGTGTCAACGGCAGCGTCTTCATCGGCCACGGCCGAAGCCAGGCGCGTGCCGTACACTCGGCCCTGAAGGTCGCCCGCGAAGACATCGAGAGCGGCGTCAACCGCAAGATCCTGGAGCAGCTGCGCCGGGAACTGGAAGGCGCCGCCCCGGACGAGTCCAGCAGCCCCGAAGGCCATGCCGGTTGAATCCGCTCCCGAAGCCGCTTCCGCTCTCCAGCAGGGTCAGGCCCTGATCCCCGTCGGCATCGGCGGCTTCGGTCTCGGCCTGCCCGAGTGGGAGGTGGACAACGAGTACTTCACGCGTTTCGTGGACACCAGCGACGCGTGGATCCAGCAGCGCACCGGCATCCGCACCCGGCGCTGGATCCGCGACGGCGAGAAGCCCAGCGACCTGTTCGTCGCCGCCGGGCAGGAGGCCCTGGAGACCGCCGGCGTGGCTCCCGAGGACGTGGACATGGTCATCGCCGGCACGGTTTCCGGCGATTACACCGTGCCGGCCACCGCCTGCATCATCCAGGACCGGCTCGGCTGCCGGAACGCCGGCGCCTTCGACCTCAACGCCGCCTGCACCGGCTTCGTCTACGCCCTCTCCCTGGGCCGGAACTTCGTGGCCACCGGCCAGTGCCGCCGGGTCCTGGTGATGGGGGGGGAGGCGCTGTCGCGGATCAGCGACATCTACGACCGCAATTCCTGCGTCCTGTTCGGCGACGGCGCCGGGGCGGCCCTGCTCCAGCCCCATGAGGAGTGCGGCCAGGGCCTCATCGAGGACATCACCCTGGGGGCGGACGGCAGCGGCTATCACTTCATCATGCGGCCCAAGGGCGGCGGCATCGAGCCGGTGACGCCCGAGATCCTGGCCGAGGGCACGCACCTGCTGCGCATGAAGGGCCGCGAGGTCTACCGTTTCACGGTGCAGCAGATGACCGACCTCATGGCCTGGGCCCTGGAGGGCGTGGAGCTTGACGAGGTGGGGGTCATCGTGCCCCACCAGATGAACAAGCGGATTCTCGAGACCTGCTGCGAGAAGCTCGGCCTGCCGCTGGAAAAGGTCTACATCAACATCGACCGCGTCGGCAACACCTCGGCGGGGACCGTCCCCATCTGCCTTGCCGAACTGCAGCGGGCCGGCCGCCTCGAGGCCGGCAAGCTGGTGGTGCTCGCGGCTTTCGGGGCGGGCCTCACCTGGGGCGCCGCCCGGATCCGCTGGTGAAGCCCCGGAACCCGCGCACGCCATGACCCTCCGCACCGGACTGCTCCTTCCCGGCCAGGGCGCTCAGAAGGCCGGCATGGGCCGTGATCTCGCCGCGGCCAGCGCCGCCGCCCGGCACCTCTACGAGGAGGCGGACCGGATCCTCGGCCTGCCCCTCTCGCGCCTGTGCTTTGAAGGGCCCGAGGAGGAACTGACCCGCACCGACATCGCCCAGCCGGCCATCTTCGTGACCTCCCTGGCCGCCCTGGCCGCCCTGGAAGAGGCCCTGGGCGGGCCCCTGGAACCGGTCATGGCGGCCGGGCTTTCCCTGGGCGAGTACAGCGCCCTGGCCGCTGCCGGCGCGGTCTCCTTCGAGGCCGGCCTGCGTCTGGTCCGCCTGCGGGGCGAGGCCATGCAGGCGGCGAGCGAGGCCCGGCCCTCGGGCATGAGCTCGGTCCTCGGCCTGGGGCGCGAGGCTCTCGAGGAACTGTGCGCCCGCATCCAGGAGGAGACCGGCCGCATCTGCCAGGTGGCGAACCTGAACAGCCCGGGCCAGGTCGTCGTCAGCGGCGAGAACGAGGCTCTCGAGGTCCTGGAGTCCCGGGCCCGGGAGGCCGGCGCGCGCCGCGCCCTCCGCCTGCAGGTCGCCGGTGCCTTCCACAGCGAGGTCATGCGCCCGGCCGCCGAGCGCCTCGCCGCCGCCCTGGAGGAGACCCCCTTCCAGGAGGCGCGCTGCCCGGTCTGGCAGAACGCCACCGCCCGGCCGGCGACGGAGCCCGGCGAACTC
>JALUUN010000348.1 GCA_027021325.1 Planctomycetota bacterium | reverse complement strand
ACCAGGACCAGGATGCCGGCGGTCGCCACCGGCGACACCGCCCAGGCCACGGCCAGGCCGGCGAGGATGGCGATCGGCTCCTGGACGATCTCTTCGATGATGAGGTTGAGGATGCGCAGGCTGGTGCCGGTGTCGGCGGTCATGCGCGACAGCAGGTCGCCGAGCCGCCGCCCGGAGTGGTAGCGCATGCCCAGGCGCAGGACATGCTCGGCCAGATCCTGGCGCAGATCCGTCACCATCCAGACCGCGAGCATCCGCGACAGCCGCAGGAACACGTACTGGATGGCGGCGAAGACCGCGGCGCTCAGGAGCAGGACGCCGACCAGGAAGAGCAGGCCGGAATGGGGCTGACCGAGACCGAGGAAGTCGAGGCGGGCGAGCCAGGGCTCCAGCACCCGGTCGTTCCAGTCCCCGAGCCAGGTGCCGGAGACCGCCTCCGACCCCACGCCGAAATCGGCCTCGGGGAAGATCCGGTTCACCATCGGCTTCAGGAGCACGATGGGGATCTTCTGGCCGAAGGCGGCGATCGCCCCGAGGACGACGATGGCCACGGCCTGGCGCCGGTAGCGGCCCAGGTAGGGCAGCAGCCTGCGGTAGGCCTCGCGGATGCTCTCGCGGTCCGCCTTGGAGGCCATGGCGTCGGGGACCGGCCGCGGCCGGCCTTCAGCCCTCCTGCCCGTCCAGGGCCTCGGCGACGAAGCCGAGGAAGCGCTGGGTCAGGTAGTCGTCGCTCACCAGATAGCGGTGGCGCTCGTTGCCCTCGAGGTCCAGGGGCCGGGCGTCCGAGGTGTCGCGGCGGACCAGGCGGTACAGGTACCAGCCGGCCGGTCCGCGCACCGGCCCGTACACCACCCCCGTCTCGGCCTCGAAGAACAGGTGGTCGCCGATGGAGCGGCCGTAGAGGAAGTCGAGGTACTCGCTCTCCCCCAGGAAGTCCGAGCGCAGCATGTTCCGGGTCAGGGGCTCGAGCCGCCCGCGGCGCGGCTGCGGCATCCCCTGAGCGGCGTTCGGCCAGGCCTCGGGATAGTCCGAGAACTTCTCGAGGACCTCCTCGAAGGAAGCGCCCCCGGCGAGCTCCGCCGCCGCCGCCCGGGCGCGCTCCCCCGCCTCGGCGAAGGGGTCGCCCTTCTTGGGGAAGACCCGGGTCAGGGGATCCCAGGCGGCGCACAGGATCACGTCGGCCTGGACCTTGCCGTTGGTCAGGAACAGCTCCCGTGCCCGCAGGTGCTCCTCCAGGGTCTCCAGGGGCAAGGGATCCGGCAGCAGCCGGCGGTAGGAGTGCCGAAGGCGGTAGTACTGGTGGTAGAGCTCCAGGCTCGGGAAGCCGAGGAACTGGAGCGCCACCTGGTCATAGGAGATGGGCGAGCGCTCGTACTCCTTGCGCTCCTCGGCGATCTTCTGGAGCACCTCCTCGGGGCTCAGGAGCACGCCTTCCTCCTGCAGGCGCTCCTGGAGCGCCCAGGTGACATGCACCCAGGCCGCGGCGCGCTCGCGCTCGACGGGGCCGATGGCCTCGAGCATGCCGCGCAGCAGGTCCTCGGTCCGCAGCTCGACGTCTCCCACCTTGAGGGCGACGCCTTCGGGGAGGCCCTGGAAGGGCTCGACCACCGGCAGCTGCTGCAGGAGCCAGCGCATGGCCGTCGGCCGGAACAGGATCTGCTTGAGCTGCGGGTCGAGGGCGGTCTCCTCCCCGGCCTCCTTCTTCTTGCGGAGCTCGTCCCGGGCGCGCTGGATCCAGCTGTCCCAGAGGCCGTTCTCCTCGCCCTGGCCGAAGACCGGGCCGTGGATCTCCTCGTCCCAGAGCTCCGGGTCGTCGGGCAGGAACAGGCGGTCGAAGAGGAGCGTCTGGCGGAGGTTCGCCAGGTAGCGCTCCCGGCTGAAGCCGAGGAGGGCGACCCGGTCCCAGAAGGGCGTCTCGGGATCCTGCTTCGCCATCTCCTCCCGGGCCTGCTCGAGGGCCGCCTGGAGCTCGGCCTCGGAGACCAGCTCGCCCTCGGGGAGCCTGCCGAGCTCCCGGCGCCGGGCGACCTCGTGCTCCAGGAGGATCCGGACCCGGGCCTGGAAGACGTGGTTGGCGCCGGCCGAGTAGAGGAGCGTGCGGCGGTAGGCCTCGCGGAAGCTCAGGCCGTCGGGGCCGGAGCGCGCCGCCTCCTCGGCGCTCAGTCCGAAGTCGAGGGG
>JALUUN010000347.1 GCA_027021325.1 Planctomycetota bacterium | reverse complement strand
TCCACCAGACGTTGAAGCGGATCGACTCCCAGGCGCCGTCCACCAGCGCACCGTCGAAGGTGTTGTTCGCCAGGACCCAGTCGTGGGGCGAGACCATACGGCCTTCTCCGAAGTCCAGTTCGAAGCGGCCGGCGCTGACCGTGTAGTCGCCGAAGATCCGGTGCATCTGGATCCAGGCCTGATGAACCACGCTGCTGTCCGTGGAGCCGGTCCCGGCCACGTTGCCCTGGAACTCGAAGGCGCCGTCCAGGTACTCGTCCAGGCGCCAGCCGACCTGCAGCCGGCCGCGCAGGGTGTTGGCGTTGGCCGAGCCGCTGCCGGTGACCGGGATCGAGGGGTCCCGCACCTCGGTGCGCAGGCGCAGCTCCCCGCCGAGGGTCACCTCGTCCAGGGGCGAATGGAAGGTCACCGGCCGGCCCGGTTCCTGATCCGGCGGGCCGGCCTGGGCCGCCAGGGGCGCCGCCCCGAGGATCAGGGCGGCCGCCAGGAGCACAGGCATCGGGGAATCGAGGCTCGGCATGGAAGGCGGGCTCGGTCGGGTTGCCGGGGGGCGGGGCCGCCCGGGGAGGCCCCAGGATCCCAGAGCGCCGGGGACGATTCCAGAACGCCCCGGAAGCCCCGGGCCGGATTCGGGAGGCTTCTACGCGCATTTCCCGGCCCCTTCGGGGTAGGATGTCCGGCTTTTTTCCGGAGCCATGGACCCCGGCCTGCGCAACGTCGCCATCATCGCCCACGTCGATCACGGCAAGACGACCCTCGTGGACGGCCTCTTCCGGGAGGCCGGCCAGCTGGGCCGTGCCGGAGCCGGCGCCGACCGTCTCCTGGACCGCCACGACCTGGAGCGGGAGCGGGGCATCACCATCCTTTCCAAGAATGCTTCCGTGCTCTGGAAAGGAATTCGCATCAACCTCATCGACACCCCCGGGCACGCCGACTTCGGGGGGCAGGTGGAGCGGGTCCTGGGGATGGCCGACGGCTGCCTGCTCCTCGTGGACGCCTTCGAGGGGCCCATGCCGCAGACCCGCTTCGTCCTGCGCAAGGCCTTCGAGGCCGGCCTGCGGCCGGTCGTGGTCCTGAACAAGATGGACCGCCCGGAGGCCCGCCCGGAGGCGGTCCAGGACCTTCTCTTCGAGCTCTTCGTGGACCTGGGGGCCGAGGACCTGGCCCTGGAGCACCCCCTCCTCTACGCCTCCGCCCGCGAGGGCTGGGCCAGCCGGAGGCCCCGCCCCGAGGCCCCCGGCTTCGCCCCGCTCCTCGACGCGATCCTCGAGGAGGTCCCCGCACCCCGGGACAGCGCCGCCGGCCCCCTCCAGTTCCAGGTCAGCACCCTGGACTGGGACGACTACGTCGGCCGCATCGGGATCGGACGGGTACGGCGCGGAATCCTTCGCCGGGGCGAGGAGGTCGCCTGGGTCCTCAACGAGGGCGGGCGCCGGCGCGGGCGGATCAAGGAGCTCAGCCGCTTCGAGGGCCTGGACCGGGTTCCCGTCGAAGCCGTCGAGGCCGGCGACATCGCCGCCGTGGCCGGCCTCGAGGGCCTGGGCCTCGGCGACACCCTGTGCGACCTGGAGACGGTCGAGCCCCTGCCGCCGATCCGGGTCGAGCCGCCGACCGTGGAGATGGAGTTCCGCATCAACG
>JALUUN010000346.1 GCA_027021325.1 Planctomycetota bacterium | reverse complement strand
CGGCTGGTACGGGGACCGCGGCGAGGAGGTGCTGACCGAGGAGAGCCCGCCGGGGCGGGGCTTCCTGGCCGGGGTCTGCAGGGACTGGGAGGCAGCGGCGGAACCGGCCCGCGAAGCCGGCCTGCGCGTCGTCCACCTGCGCATCGGCGTGGTCCTGGCCCGGGAGGGCGGAGCGCTGGCGCGCATGCTCCCGCCCTTCCGCCTCGGCCTCGGCGGGCGCATCGGCAACGGCCGCCAGTGGTGGAGCTGGATCACCCGCGAGGAACTCGTCTCGGTGATCCGCCACGCCCTGGAGGACCAGGGCCTCGAAGGGCCCGTGAACGCCGTGGCCCTCGAATCCGTGCGCAACGCGGAGTTCACGCGCGTCCTGGCCCGGGTCCTCCGCCGGCCGGCGGTCCTGCCTGTTCCGGCCTTCGCCCTGCGTCTGGCCCTCGGCGAGATGGCCGGGGAGCTCCTCCTCGCCAGCACGCGGGTGGATCCGGCGCGCCTGCGCGACCGCGGGTATCGTTGGCGCGAGCCCGGCCTGGAGGAAGCCCTCCGCCGGATCCTCCAGCGCCGCGTGTGACCTGCATCCCCGTCCTCCTCCTCCTGGCCCCCCTGGCGGTCCCCCAGGAACCCGTGCCGGCCCCCCCGCCACCGGCCGGCGGGGCCGCCGAGGTGGCGACCCGCCTGCGCGAGCGCTCCGACGCCTGGAGCGGTTTCCACGTGGAGTACCGCCTGGAGGGGCTCGAGGAGGGTGCGTCCGCCCGGCTGATCCTGGACTATCGCGCGCCCGACCGGGCGCAGCTCCGCTTCGACTCCAGCCAGGGCCGGGCGGGCACCGCCCTGGACCGGGGCGAGATGCTCGCGATCCTGCCGCTGCCCTCGGGCATGGCCTGGGCGCGGGTCCCCTTGCAGGAGCTCTTCGACGCGACGGCCCTCGCCACCGCACCCCTCCTCGAGGAACTCGGCGGAGGAACGGAGAGCGCCGCGGAGCCGGGAGTCTCCATCACCCTGCAGGTCCTGCCCGACGCCGGCGGCGGGGCGCGCCTCAACTTCGACCTCGCCTGGCACGAGGACGCCCTCCAGGACGGGAAGCGGCGCCGCCCGCTCCTGGCCTGGCTGGAGGACTTCCTGGAGCCGCCCTACACGGCCACCGTGGTGGACGGAGCGCTCCGGGTCACGACGGAGAACGGCGTCACCCTGCACTTCCAGAAGGACGACCCCTTCCCCGTCCTCCTGGAGCGCCGCACGCCCCAGGGGCCCCGGCGCATGGAGCGCGTCTCCTTCGAGATCCTCCCTGCCGAGGCTCCCCTCGAGACGCCGAGCCCCGAGGCCCTCCGGGAGGCCGGCGCCCAGGACGTCTCCCTGCCCCTGGGCCTGCAGCTCTTCCACCGCATCCGCACGGAACGCCTGAGCCGCCTGGCGGAGCTCTTGGCCTCCGCCGGGGAGACGGAACTCCGCGCGCGGTGGCGGGAGTACGTCTCGGCCCTGCACGAAGCGGCGGTCCCGGTGCTCTGGGCGCCGTGGAAGGCGGAGGCCAGGGCGCGCATCGAGGGCAGCCGGCGCGGGCTGCTCGCCGCCGCCGGCGGCAGCCCGGAGCGCTCCGGGGAGGAGCGCGATGTCCTCCGGGGCAAGGTCGCGGAACTGCGGGAACAGATGCTCGCCGCCGCGCGGAACCACGCCGCCAACCTGGCGCCGGCGCCCCTGCCCGAGGGGCTGCCGGTGGAGGAACTTCTCGAGATCGAACGCCAGGTCCTGGCGGGGCTCGTCGAGACCCGGCTCGCGGCCTGGCTCGACGAGGCCCTGCGCACCGGTCTCCTGGAACCCCTGCGCCTGGAGGAGTCCGGCGCGCCAACGCCCGGAGAGGGCGGGCCGTAGTCTGTTCCCCGCGCAGGGATCCCCCGGCCCTGCGGCTTCCGCTCCCCGGCCTTGCCGGCCGAAACCGCGAGGACTCCCATGCTGCGCAACGGACATCGGCTCACCTCCCTGGCCCTCGGCCTGGGCCTCGCCGCCCCGGCCGCCACCGGCCTTCTCCAGCCCGCGCCGGTTCCGCCGCCGGCCGGCAGCCCGGCGCCCCCGGTCTCGGAGTTCGCCGTGGACAGCGTCCACTCCGGTGCCTTCTTCGGCGTGCGCCACTTCGGCGTCTCGAACTTCTACGGCCGCTTCAACCACGTCGAGGGCACGATCCACTACGACCCCGCGGATCCGGCCTCCTCCTC
>JALUUN010000345.1 GCA_027021325.1 Planctomycetota bacterium | reverse complement strand
GGCGGCCCGGGCGGTCGGCGCAGTGCCGGCCTGAGTCCGAAACGGGTGCTCCGGGGAGCTCTCTGCGGGCGGGGTCTGTCCGGATGTGGAGGAACCCGCGATCCGGAAGGCGCGCAGGGGACCGCGAAGCGGGAAGACCGCCATCAGGAGACCGGAGAGGGCCTCCGAGACACTGGGCCAGCCCGGTCAACCGGCCGGAAGGGCCGGGTCATGAATAGGCCGGGCTAGAATCCCCCCTCCATGTCCGAGGATCCTACCCGTTTTCTCGAGGTCGCCAGGGAGGCCGGCCGGGCGGCGGCTGCCGTGTGCCGGGCCGTGCTGGAGGCGGCGCCGGCGGCGCCCGACGCCATGGCCAAGCTCGGCAAGGAACCGGTCACCGTCGCCGACTACGGCTCCCAGGCCGTCGTGCTTCGCGCCCTGGCCGCGGCCTTCCCGGAGCACGGCGTCATCGCCGAGGAGGGCTCCGAGGCCCTGCGCGCCATGGCCGACGAGGGGACCGCCCGCCAGGTCGTCGAGCTCGTGCGCCGCGCCACCGGCGAAGAGGACGCCGGCTTCGACCGCGTCTGCGCCTGGATCGACCACGAGGGCGTCCCCGGGGCGGACTACGTCTGGGCCCTGGATCCCATTGACGGCACCAAGGGCTTCCTGCGCCGCGAACAGTACGCCGTCGCCATCGGCCTCCTGCACCGCGGCCGGCCCTTCGCCGGCGTCCTGGTCTGCCCGAACCTCCCGGTCTCGGACGAACCCGAGGCTCCGCGGGGAGCGCTGTTCTGCGCCCTGCGCGGCCAGGGCTGCACCCTGGAGCCCCTGGATGGCGGCCCGGCCCGTCCGGTCCGGGTCAGCGAGGTGGACGACCCCGCCGGCGTCCGCGTCCTCGGAAGCGTCGAGTCCGCCCACGGCGACCCGGCCCTGGTGCGCGCCGTCCTCGAGGACCTCGGCCTCGGCGGCGGCATGGTGCGCCTCGACAGCCAGTGCAAGTACGGCGTCGTCGCCCGCGGCGGCGCCGAGGTCTACCTGCGGCCGCGCTCGCGCCCCGACTACCGCGAGAACGTCTGGGACCACGCCGCCGGCGCGATCGTCGTCGAGGAGGCGGGTGGCCGCGTCACCGACCTCGACGGCTGCCCCCTGGACTTCTCCAAGGGCAGGAAGCTCGTGGACAACCGCGGCGTCCTGGCGACGAACGGCCTCGTCCACGACCTTCTGCTCGAATCCCTCGCCCGCTGCGAGGCCCGGGCCGCCGACTGAGAGGCCTCAGGCCTCGCCCGGGGCCTCCCAGCCGGCGAGGAGCGCGGCCAGGGCTTCCTCCCCGCAGCGCAGGACCTCGAAGCGGACCGAGCGCAGGGCCGCGGCGGCCTGCTGCGGCGCCCGCCCCAGGAGGCCGGCGACCTCCTTCCGGGTGCGCCCCTCCAGGGCCAGCTCCACGCAGCGCAGCTGGAAGGGCGTCATGCTGGCGCGCCGGGCGTAGAGGAGTTCGAGGAGAGCCTCCACGGTCGCGGCCTCGCGCTCCGGCGCCAGGGCCAGGCGCCAGCGACGGGTCGAGCGCCGCCCGCGCTTCAGGAGCCGCGCCGCCCGGCGCAGCGCCGGGCCGTCCATGCGCTCCGCCCGGCGCAGGGCCCAGCCGACGTCGATCCGCCCCTCGACCACCGCCACCCGGAGCTCGCCGGGGAGGGCCGCCTCCTGGACGCGGCGGCCGAGGCGCACCGCCGCCGCCGGCCCCAGGCAGACGGCCACCGCCGCCTCCTCCCCCACCGGGGCCGGCGGCGCGTGGCAGCGGCGGCGCCACTCCGGCTCGAGCCCGGCCAGGGCGCGCTCCAGGCCGTGGGCGGCGACGGGACCCCCGTGGCGCCCCCCCGCCGTCTCCCAGCGCACCACGACCCCGTGCTTCCGCTCCACCCCGGAAGGGTAGCGCCGAGGCGGGGCCCGACGCAGGCCTCACTGGGCGACCGCCGCCAGGTCGGCGGCCACCCGCTCACCGCTGAGCCAGGCGCCGTGGGTGGTCGAGGGGTAGTCGTGGCTGGTGTGCTCGCCGGCGAAGAACAGCCGGTCGGCAAGCGGCGTCTGGAAGGCGCGGTTGTCGTCGGGGCTGCTGCCCACCACCCAGCCGCTGTAGGCGCCGAGGCTGAAGGGGTCCGTGCCCCAGGAGGAGGAGCGGGCGTCCAGGGGGTCTGGCACCGAGGGCCCGTAGATCGTCCGCAGCTCCTGCAT
>JALUUN010000344.1 GCA_027021325.1 Planctomycetota bacterium | reverse complement strand
CGCCGTCGTGCTCCTCTCCGGGGGGCTCGACTCGGCCACGGTGGCGGCCTGGCTGCGCCGCGAGGGCTTCCGCGTCCTCGGCCTGAGCGTGGACTACGGCCAGCGCCACCGCGCCGAGCTGGAGGCCGCGCGGCGCCTGGCGCCGCTCCTGGGTCTGGAGGAGCACCGGATCCTGCGCCTGGACCTCGCCGCCTTCGGGGGCTCGGCCCTGACCGACCCGGCCCTGGAGGTGCCCAAGGCCGCCGGTCCCCTGGAGCCGGTCGCCGCCGACATCCCCGTGACCTACGTCCCGGCCCGCAACCTGGTCTTCCTCAGCCTGGCCACCGCCTTCGCCGAGGCCCGCGGGATCCACGACCTCGGCCTCGGCGTCAACGCCCTGGACTACAGCGGCTATCCGGACTGCCGCCCGGAGTTCCTCGAGGCCTTCCTGGAGGCCGTCCGCCGCGGCACCCGCGCCGGGGCCGAGGGCCGCCGCTTCCGTATCCACGCCCCGCTCCTGCACCTGCGCAAGCGCGAGATCCTGGAGCTGGCCCGGGAACTCGGTGTGCCCGTGGAGCAGACCCTTTCCTGCTACGACCCCTCGCCGGCAGGGGAGCCGTGCGGGCGTTGCGACGCCTGCCGCCTGCGCCAGCGCGCCGAGGCCGAGACCGAGGGCAGGCTCCAGCCATGATCCTGCGCCAGATCTATCTTCCCTGCCTGTCCCAGGCCTCCTACCTCCTGGGCGACGAACGGACCGGAACCGCCCTGGTCGTGGATCCGCGCCGGGATGTCGAGGTCTACCTGGAGGAGGCCGCGGCCCTCGGCCTGCGGATCCGCCACGCGGTCCTGACCCACTTCCACGCCGACTTCGCCGCCGGCCACCTCGAGCTCCAGGAGCGGACCGGTTGCCGCCTGCACATGGGACGGCGGGCGCAGGCGGAGTTCGACTTCGAGCCTGCCGCCGACGGCGACCGCTGGATCCTGGGGGATCTCGAGATCGAGGTCCTGGAGACCCCGGGCCACACGCCGGAGAGCCTCTGCCTCCTGGCCGGAGAGCGGATCCGCGGCGCCTTCCGCCCGCAGGCCTTGCTTTCCGGCGACACCCTGTTCCTGGGCTCGGTGGGCCGCCCCGACCTCCTGGCTTCCGCGGGGGCCTCGGCCGAGGAACTGGCGGGCTGGCTCTACGACAGCCTGCAGCAGCGCATCCTTCCCCTTCCCGACGAGCTCGAACTCCTTCCCGGCCACGGGCCCGGCTCCTTCTGCGGCGCCTCCCTCGGCCAGGAGACCCGCGGCCGCCTGGGCGAGGAGAAGCGCACGAACCCCTGGCTCCAGCCCATGTCCCGGGAGGAGTTCGTGCGCCGCCTGGTGGCCGGCCTGCCGCCGCAGCCCGCCTACTTCTCCTGGGACGCCGCCTTCAACCGCCGCCGCCACCCGCTCCTCGAGGAGAGTCTGGCGGCCTCGCTGCGTCCGCTCTCCCTCGACGCCCTCCTGGAGGGCGCGGCTGCCGGGCTGCGCGTCCTCGACGTCCGTTCGCCGGAGGACTTCGCCCGCGGCCACCTCCCCGGATCCTGGAACGTCGGCCTGGACGGCCGCTTCGCCCCCTGGGCCGGCGCGATCCTGGCCCCGGACGAAGAGCTCGCCGTCGTCGCTCCGCCCGGCCGCGAGCGGGAAGCCCTGCTGCGGCTGGGGCGTGTCGGCTTCGACCGCGCCGCCGGCTTCCTGGAAGGCGGGGCGGAGACCCTGGCCTCCCGGCCCGGGCTGCTGCGCCGCATCCGCCGCTGGCGGCCGGAGGAGCTCGGACCCGGCGGCCCGCCCGGGCCGGGCCGCCTCCTGGACGTGCGCGAGGACGGCGAGCGGGCGGCCGGGGCCATCCCGGGAAGCGAAGCCCTCCCTCTCAGCCGCCTGCGCGCCGGCCTGGAGGAGGCCCGGGCCGCCGTCCGGGGCGGGGCCCTTCTCTACTGCCGGAGCGGCTACCGCTCCATGATCGCCGCCTCCATGCTCGCCGCGGGCGAGGAAGCGGCGGAGATCGGCGATCTCGCGGGCGGTTATCTGGCCTGGGCGGAGAGCTTCCGGCCGAGCGGCCCGGTCTCCGGAGCCTGAGCACGCCTTGCGCCCGAGGCGGGCCGGGCCGGCACAATGGGGGGCCATGCCTCCCGAGGAACGTCCCGTCCCCCCCGAGCCGCTCGCTGCCCTGGAGCGTCTGATCCAGGTCGTGGACACCCTGCG
>JALUUN010000343.1 GCA_027021325.1 Planctomycetota bacterium | reverse complement strand
CCGGCCCGAGATCTCGTGGCCCAGGGTGAGGGGCAGGGGATGGCGGGTGCGCACCCCGCCGTCGAGGAAGCCGAGATCCGTGTGGCAGATGCCACAGCCGGCGATCTCGACCAGGGCCTCGCCGGGCCCGGGTTCGGGCAGGGGCTGCTCCTCGGGGACCAGGGGTTCTCCCGGTCCGGTCATCAACCAGCGTTGCAGGGTGGGCGGCACAAGGGGCTCCGGGGACAAGACCTCTCCCCTTGGCTATACACTGCCCAGATCAGCACGAAAAGGGCACTAAAGTGCGTAGAGGCCCGGCCTCAGCGTCGGTTCCGCCCTGCGCTCTGGCCCTGGCTCAGCAGGATCCCCCGGGCGGCGCGGCGGCCGTCGGCGGCGGCGGAGACGATGCCGCCGGCGTAACCCGCGCCCTCGCCTGCCGGATAGAGGCCCCGCAGGCCCTCGGCCTCACCGCTCCGGCGGTCCCGGAGGATCCGGACCGGGCTCGAGGTCCGGCTCTCCACCCCGTGGAGCTGGCCCTCCGGGCCGGCGAAGCCCGGGAGCCGGCGGTCGAAGCGGACGAGGGCCTCGCGAAGCCGCCGGGCGATGCCCGGGGGCAGGACCGCGTCCAGGTCCACCGCCGTCACCCCGGGGCGGTAGCTCGTCGGCCGCGCCTCCCCGGCCTCGCCGCGGCCGGCGGCGAAGAGGTCGGCCCGCTGCCCCGGAACGCGTCCGGCACCGCCGCCGGCATGGGCGGCCACGACCTCCAGGGCGAGCTGCACCCGCGCCCCGAACCACGGGTCCTCCTCCGGCGACTCCGGGAGGCGTCCGTCGGCCACCTTGCCGGCGCGTGTCTCGCCGTGGAGGAGGGGATCGCCGTCCAGGGCGGCGGCCTCGCGGAGCAGGGCCGGCCAGCCGAACCGCCCGCCGCGCCGCCCGCACCAGTCCTCGGGGCGCAGCTCCACGACCAGGCCGCTGTTCGCCCAGGGGGAGTCGCGGCGGCTCAGGCTCATGCCGTTGACGACCACCTGCCCGGGCCGCGTCGCGCAGGGGACGATCCAGCCGCCGGGGCACATGCAGAAGGAGTAGACGCCGCGCTCGCCGCTTTGCGCCCGCAGTTCGTAGAAGGCCGGCGGCAGCGGACAGGTGAGGCGGGCGCCGCGGTACTGCAGGGCGTCGAGCCAGGGCTGGGGGTGCTCGATGCGGACCCCCATGGCGAAGCCCTTCGGGACCAGGACCGCGCCCGCCGCCTCGGCCATGCGCAGGGAGTCCGCCGCCGAGTGGCCGGCGGCGAGGACCACCGCCTCGGCCTCGAGTTCCTCGCCGCCGGCGAGGCGGACGCCGCGAACGCGCCCGCGGTCCGTGAGGAGCGCCTCCACCCGCGCCTCGAAGCGGAGTTCCGCACCGGCGTCTTGGAGCGTCCGCCGGAGCGCCTCGACCACCTGCGGCAGGCGGTTGCTGCCGATGTGGGGCCGCCACGAGTGCAGGATGTCCTCGGGCGCGCCGTGGCGCACGAACTCCTCGAGGATCGCCCGCGCCTCCTCGCGGGGGACGCTGCGGGTGTAGAGCTTGCCGTCGGAGTAGGTGCCCGCTCCGCCCTCGCCGTGACAGTAGTTGCTGTCGGGGTCGGGGTCGGCGCCGCGGTTCAGAGCGGCGAGGTCGCGGCGCCGCGGCTGCACCTGGCGCCCGCGCTCCAGCAGGACGACGTGCAGGCCGCCGCGCAGGAGTTCCAGGGCCGCGAAGAGGCCCGCGGGCCCGCTGCCGACCACGGCCACCCGCGGCGCGGCGGGCGGCGGCGGGGGGATCCGCGGTGGCTCGGTCGCGGGTACGGGCGGCGGCGTCTCCTCCTGGCCGTAGAGGAGGACCGTGACCCGCCAGCCCTCGTGGCCGGGGCGGGCGTCCAGACTGTAGCGCAGAAGCCGCACCGCCCCGAAGTCCTTCGGCGGTTCGCCCAGGGCGCGGGCGGCGGCGAAGCGCAGTTCGCCCTCGCGCAGGCTCCGGGGCTCCTGCTCCAGGGGCAGGACGAAGGAGACCTCCCGCGGCATGGCCCGGGGATTCTAGGCCGGAACCGTCCGCGGCCGCCCGCCGCCGGACAGAATGGAGGGCGTGCTCTCGGTTCCGGGCCCGCCGGATCCGGCCAGGGGAGCCACCGCCATGGACCGTCCCGTCCTCCAGAGCCTCGAAGCCCGTCCGGCCCGGGAGGGAGCCGGCGTCCGCCTGCGCCGCGTCTTCGG
>JALUUN010000342.1 GCA_027021325.1 Planctomycetota bacterium | reverse complement strand
TGGTCCGATCCATTCTCGAGAACCACGGCCGCGACCCGCCCGTCGCGCACCGCGAGGCGCGCGACGCGGGCGCCGGTCCGGATCTCCACGCCGCCCGCCCGGCAGGCCTTCTCCAGGGCCGCGGCCAGGGCCGGGGCGCCGCCGCGCACCTCGGGGCGGCGGGTACAGAGGTGCAGGATCAGGTTGGCTGCGGTTCCCGGCGCCATGGGGCCGACGCGGTTCGGCGTCAGGGCGGGTACGGCCAGGAGCGCCTGGAGCCGGGGACTGCACAGGCGATCCCGCATCCAGTCGGCGACCGGCATGGGCGCCACGCGGAACAGCTCGTAGAGATCCCGGCGGCCGAGCCGCCGGGCGGCCCAGGCGCGGCGCAGCCACTCCAGGTGCTCGCGGATCCCTGCGGGCTGGAGCGAGGGCACCTCCGATTCCAGCAGGCCGAGGACCACCCCCTGGACCCGCTCCAGGTAGCGCCGCAGGTGATAGTAGGGACGAGCGTCCTCGCCGAGTTCCCGGGCGTCGGCCTGGCCCGGCTCCAGGAGGATGCCGGAGCCCTCCCGCTCCGGGCCGAAGACCGCCGTGCCGCGATCGCGGAAGCGCAGCCCGAAGGCCGAAAGCTCCAGCTCCCCGGCCACACGGCGAGAGACCCAAGCGGTGTCCATCAGGGTCCCGGCGCTCCGGTAGCCGGGATGGAACTCCTCGGAGGCGGCCAGGCCGCCGGTCTGCTCCCGAGCCTCGAAGAGGATGACGGACCGGCCCCGGGCGGCCAGGAGAGCCGCCGCGGCCAGGCCGTGGACGCCCCCTCCGACAACGGCGGTGCGGCCCTTCACGCCACCCCCCTGCCCAGGATCTCCCGGGCCGCCAGAGCGCCGGGGGCGCCCATGATGCCGCCGCCCGGATGGGTGCCGGAGGCGCAGAGCCACAGGTCCTGGACGGGCGTCCGGTAGTGGGCCCAGCCCGGCGCCGGGCGCAGGAAGGCGAGCTGCTCCAGACCCAGTTCGCCGTGGAAGATGTTGCCCTCGGTGAGGCCGAAGTCCTGCTCCAGATCCCAGGGCGTCAGGACCTGGCGGTGCAGGATGCGGTCGGGAAGCCCGGGCATGTACCGGGCCAGGGTCTCGATCACGGCGTCGCCGAAGGCCTCGCGCTGCCGCGGCCAGTCCTCCGGTCCCTCGGCCAGATGGTAGGGCGCGTACTGGACGAAGATGGACATGACGTGCTTCCCCGGCGGCGCCACGGTCGGGTCGGTGAGGGAAGGAATGACGATGTCCAGGAAGGGCTCACGGCTGAAGCGGCCGTACTTGGCGTCGTCGTAGGCCCGCTCCAGTTCCTCGATGCCCGGCGCGATGGTGATGTCGCCCTGGAGGTGGGGACCGTGTCCGGGGCGGGCCTCGAACTCGGGCAGGCCGTCCAGGGCCAGGTTCACTTTGCCGGAACTGCCACGCAGGCGGTAGCGGCGGAGCTCGTTCAGAAAGTCCTCGGAGAAGTGCTCCTCCCCCACGAGACCGAGGAAGGTGAGACGCGGCTCGGCTGCCGAGACCACGGCATTGGCGCCGATCTCGTCGCCGTTCTCCAAAACCACGCCGGTGGCGCGCCCGTCCTGGACCTTGATGCGGGCGACCGGCGCCGCGGTCCGGATCTCCGCACCCCAGTGCTCGGCAGCACGGGCGAAGGCAAGACTGACCTGCCCGGTGCCGCCTCGGGCCAGCCCCCAGGCACGGAAACTGCCATCGATCTCTCCCATGTAGTGGTGCAGGAGGACGTAGGCCGTGCCCGGCGAGGAGATCCCCAGAAAAGTGCCGATGATGCCGCTGATGGCCATGGGAGCCACCAGCTGTTCGGACTCGAAGTACTGCCCCAGGAAATCCACGGCGGACATGGTGAGCATCTTCACCTTGCGCTCGATGCCTTCCGGCCCCAGGGCCTTGAGGCGCCGGCCGAAGCGTGCCAGTTCCAGGAGTTCGCGCGGATTCCGGGTGCCGGGATCGAAGGCCCGCCGGTCGATGAGGGGACGCACGAAACGCCCGATCTCCACCATGTCCCGGCCGAAGCGGGGCAGGGCCTCGGCGTCGCGCGGACTGAAGGCGGCGACCTCGCGGCGGGTTCGTGCGGGGTCGGCCCAGCGCGCCAGGGAACGCCCGTCCTTGAAGGGCGTGAAGGTGGACTCCAGGGGGAGGATCTCCAGGCCGAAGCGGGGCAGCTCCAGGTCGCGCAGGATCCA
>JALUUN010000341.1 GCA_027021325.1 Planctomycetota bacterium | reverse complement strand
GAGAGTCAGCCGGAAAGACCTGGCGATATTGCCACTTCCCCCGGCGGGCCGCGCACCCAGGAGCCTGGAAGCGGCGGCGTTGCGGAGGAGGCCGCTGAGGCCGCGGGCGGCACCGTGGCGGAGGACTGGCAGGACCCGGTGAGCGGCGTCTGGAAGGGCTTCATCGAATCCGAACACTTCGAGGACACCGAAGGCTTCGAGTTCAGCCTGAAGCTGAGCGAAGACGGCTCGCTCAGCGGTGACTACAGCTCGCGCATGGGCGAAGGCGAGCTCGACGGCCGCTACGACGCCGAGAACGGCGAGGCCACCTTCCGCTTCCAGAGCGACGAGTTCGAGATCGAGTTCCGCGCCCGCGTCACGGAAGGAAGCATGCAGGGATCCCTCGAGGCAGCAGGCGGTGGTTTCCGTGCCGACTTCCGGGCCGAGCGGACCGGCCCCCTGGAAGCCCAGGAGCCCGTCGATGCCGAGGAGATCCCAGGCGACCTCCTGCGGGACCTCCTGCCGCAACCCATGTACGTCCGCTCCATCGTTCCCAGCCGCTTCAACCGCGACCGGGTCTATCTCGGCATCGACGGCCACCGCTCCGACGACACTCGGCCCTGGCTCTTCATCTCCGAGGACCGCGGCCGCCACTGGCGCTCGATTCGCGGCAACCTTCCCGACGAGGCCGGTTCGGTGCGCATCCTCGAGGAGGATCTGTTCCGCGAGAACCTGCTCTTCCTGGGTACCGAGCACGGCGCCTGGGTCTCGGTGGACCGCGGCCAGAACTGGACGCGCATGAATGGCAGCCGGCTGCCCACGGTCCCGGTCCACGACTTCGCCCTGCATCCTCTCAGCGGTGAGATCGTCGCCGGAACCCACGGCCGCAGCCTCTGGATCACGGACGTCACGGTCCTGCGCCAGCTCGACGCTGAGGCCCTGGCCGAGCGCGTCCGCCTCTACGAGCCGAACGACGTGGTGGTCTGGCGCCAGCTTCCGCGCCGCGGCAACAGCGGCACACGGCGCTTCGTGGGCGAGAACCCCTCGGGCAACGCCGAGATCTGGTACTCCCTGGGCCGTGAGGCCCGCGACCTGGAGCTCTGGATCACCGATCTCGCCGGTGAGATCCTCTACCGCTTCGAGGAGCCTCCCCGCGAAGCCGGCATGCACAAACTGGAGTGGAATCTGCGCCGTCAGCCCGCCGGGGACGGCGGCCGGGGCCGGCGCCGCTTCGCCCGGCGTGTCGGCCCGGGCACCTACGTCGTCCATCTGCGCAGCGGCGGCGAGACCGAGCAGGTCCGCTTCGAGGTCCAGCTCGATCCCACCGAACCGGACCCGACCTGGTTCGCCGAGGAGGAACGGCAGGCCGAGGAGGAGTTCCTCCACGGACTCCTCGGCACGAGAGGCGGGGAAGGAAAGCCCGTGCCGCGGGTGTGGTGGAGCGACTGAGGTCCCGGCTTCGGCCGGCAAAGGGAGAAGGCGGCGGCCGCCAGGCGGACGCCGCCTTCTGTCCCCGGCCCGCTCAGAAGTTCAGGACCACCTGGGCGAAGAGCCAGAGCTGGTCGTCGCCATTGAGGATGGCATCGCCGGCCCAGAACCGGGAGACTCCGACCCAGAGGTCCGCGGACTCGGAGAGAGCTCCCTTGACGCCGAGGTCGAGTTCGGTGCCGATGGAGTCGTCGGTCCCGCTGGCCATCGCCCCGGTGCCGCCGAGCCCCGTATAGAGAGCATCGGAAGTCTCGGCCTGGCTCAGCAGGTGGAGATCGCCATAGACCTTCCAGCCCTCCTTGAAGCGGTAACCGGCGTGGAAGATGATGTCCTCCAGATTACGCCAGACAACGATATCCTGCTGGCCATGCCAGGCGTGGGAGAAATCGAACAAGGGCCGGAAGGTCTCGTCCTTACCATCCGCGGGATTGGAATCGCCACTCGCATACTCGTAGCCCAGTTCCAGATCCCAGTTGGTCGCCGGCGACCAGCCGACGCGGGCAGCCAGAGCATTGCCACCGGCCTTCAGGGCGCCGTGGTCGCCGCTCTGGAAGGCGGCCTCCAGGCTGTAGGAGAAGTCCGCGATCGCCCCTTCCGCCAGACCTCCGTAAGTGTATTCCTCAATGGCCGTAGGTGAGTCCTGGAAGCGGAAGACGTAGGCGTCGAGGGAGTAGCCTCCTTCCTCCCACATCAGATAAACCCCGGAGAAGTTCTCGGTGCCGAGGCCGCCGGGGCTGCCCTGGCCGGCCACGGGCTTCGTG
>JALUUN010000340.1 GCA_027021325.1 Planctomycetota bacterium | reverse complement strand
GCCGCAGGCCGACCGGTGGTCGCTGCCGAGGTCGGAGGCATCCCCTCCTTCGTGCGTGACGGTCACGACGGGCTGCTCTTTCCGCCCGAGGATCTGGACGCCCTGGAAAGCCGGGTGCGCTCCCTCCTGGCCGAGCCCGAGCGGGCCGCCGCCCTGGCCCGGGCCGGCCACCGCAAGGCGGTCCAGGCCTTCGACTGGAAGCGCGTGACGGCCGAACTCCTGAGCGTGTACGAGGAGGTGCTCCTTGAGACTTCTGTTCGTCCATGACCGGATCGGCTGGTTCGGCGGCGTCGAACAGAACGTCTTCGACTCCGCCGGCGCCCTGCGCGAGCGCGGCCACACCTGCCTCCTGGCCCACGGACCCGAGGCCCGCAATCCCGCGGACTGGGCTCGCGCCTTCGACCGCAGCTTCCCCGCCGCCGAGCTGTATCCGGAGGGGGCCCCGGACGACGCCCGCCCCCTCGCCCGCCTGATCGAGGATCTGGCCCCCGACCTCCTCTATCTGCACAAGGTGCCGGTGGCGGCCCTCGGCCCCTGGCCGGTGCGGACCGTGCGCATGGTCCACGACCACGACCTCACCTGCCCCAGGCGGCACAAGTACTTCCTCTGGAACGGCCGCATCTGCGACCACCCGGCCGGCTGGCGCTGCTGGCTCGATGGCGCCTTCCTGGTGCGCCGGCGCGGCGGCGGCCTGCCCCTGGGCTTCGAGGGCATCGGGCCGAAGCTGCGCCACATGCGCCGCAACTGGGAACTCGATGCTCTCCTGGTCGGGAGCCGCGCCATGCGCGCGGAACTCCTGATGAACGGAGCCCCGGCGGAGCGCGTCCACGTCGTGCCGCCGGCAGTCCGCTGGACGGCGCCCGAGGCGGTCACGCCCCCCGCCCGCGAGCCGGTGATCCTCTATGTCGGCCAGCTGATCCGGGGCAAAGGAGTGGACCTCCTCCTGGAGGCGGCCGCCGGCCTGGAGCGGCCCTGGCGCCTGCTCCTCGCCGGCGACGGCAACGCCCGCCCGGCCCTGGAGGCCCAGGCGCGGGATCTCGGCATCGCCGACCGCGTGGAGTTCCTGGGCTTCGTGCCCCACGAGCGCCTCGGCGGGCTCTACGCCCGCTGCCGTGTGGCGGCGGTCCCTTCGCGCTGGCCCGAGCCCTTCGGCATGGTCGGCGTCGAGGCCATGGCCCACGCCCGCCCGGTGGCCGCCTTCGCCGCCGGCGGCATCCCCGACTGGTGCGCCCACGGCGAGACCGGCCTCCTCGCTCCGCCCGGCGACATCGCCGCCCTGCGCGACGCCCTGGACCGCCTCCTCGGCGACGAGCTCCTGGCCCACCGCCTGGGCCAGGCCGGCCGCGAGCGGGCGCTCCGGGAGTTCCGCTTCGACCGCCTCGTGGACCGCCTCGAGACCTTCCTCCAGCAGCGCCAGGCCGCATGAAGATCCTCGTTCCCACCTTCGGAGGCGACGCCGGCCGCTCCGGCATCGGCCGCTACATCATCCAGCTCCTGCGCCAGTTCGACGCCCTCGCCGGGGAACGCCCGGACCTGGACTTCGAGGTCCTGGTCTTCGAGGACGAGGAGGAGATCTTCCTCGGCGGGATCTCGAAGCTCGCCGTCCGGCGCCTGCCGGGCCGCTATGCCCCGCCGGTGCGCAACATCCTCTGGCACCAGACGCGGCTTCCGTCCGTGCTGCGCGAGAGCAGCGCCGACGTCCTGTTCCTGCCGGCCGGCAACCGGCGCCTGGTCTGGTCCTCCCCGGTCCCGGCCGTGGGAACGGTCCACGACTTCAGCGCCCTGCACATGACCGGCAAGTACGACCCGGCCCGGACCCTGTACATCAAGAAGGTCCTGCCGGCCTTCGTGCGCCGTCTGGACCGGGTGCTGACGGTCTCGGAGTCCAGCGCCCGCGACATCGTCGAGTACGCCGGCGTCCCCGCCGAGCGCGTGGACGTCGTGCCCTGCGGCGTGGACCTGGAGCTCTACCGGCCCGGGGATCCCGAGGCCGGGCGCGCCCTGGCCCGGGAGCGCTTCGGCGTCCGCGGCCCCTATCTCCTCTACGTCAGCCGCCTGGAGCATCCGGGCAAGAACCACGTCGGCCTGATCCGGGCCTGGAACCTCCTGCGCGAGCGCGGCTTCGACGTCGAGCTCCTCCTGGCCGGCGGCGACTGGAACGGGGCCGAGGCGGTGCGCGCGGAGGCGGCGGCCTCGCCCTGGAAGGAAGACATCCACCTGCCCGGCTTC
>JALUUN010000339.1 GCA_027021325.1 Planctomycetota bacterium | reverse complement strand
GACCGCGTCCCGGCGCGACGGCAGGGAGGGCTGAAGTCCCCGCCTGCGCCCGGCCGAAGGAGGGGAGGAGCCGCCGCGGCTTCCGTTCCATGCCCTCCCTCCGCCGTCTCGCCGTCCTGTTCGCCGTCTGCGCCGGCCCGCTTGGGGCCCAGACCGTCGTCCTGCACGAAGACTTCTCAGCCGGTGTTCCGCCCGCCGGCTGGAGCGAGAGCCACGGCTGGGCCGGCGGCTGGACCGAGGACCCCACCGCCCCCGGCGCCGCCTTCCACGACGACGTCCGCGGCCTCGCCGACTCCTGGCTGGTGACCCCGCCCCTGGACCTGCGCGGCCTGCGCGAGGTCTGGCTCCACGCCGACCAGACCGTGGACTTCGCCGACTGGCGCCTGCTCCACGCCGTCGAGGTCTCCACCGACCAGGGCGCGACCTGGACCCGCGTCCTCGCCGACACCTCGCCCGACGGCGGCTCGGTGCTGCGCGCCGACCTCAGTGCCTGGGCGGGCCGGAGCGGCGTCCTCGTCGCCTTCCACTACGAAGGCAACTACGCCTCGGAGTGGCGCCTGGACAACGTCCAGGTCTCCGACCTGCCCCTGCGCGTCCTGCGTACCGCCCTGCGTGAGGAAACAGGCTCGCTCTACGCCCTTCTCGATCCCTCGGGCTGGCGCAAGGCGGCGGCGGTGGCCGAGGCGGTGGGCGGGCGCCTCGTGACCGTCGAGGACGCGGCCGAGAACACCTGGCTCCTGGACACCTTCGGCGGCGTGGACGGCTCCCCCCGGCACCTCTGGATCGGTCTCTCCGATGCCAAGGCCGAAGGCGAGTACCGCTGGCTCGACGGCACCGCGCCGGCCTGGGCGAACTGGGCACCGGGCCAGCCCGACGACAGCCCGCTCTCCAGTCCGGACGGCGAGGACTATGTCCGCATGTACGGCCGCCATGCCTGGCAGGGCGAGGGACGCTGGGCCGACGAGGCCGACGCGCCGGCCCTCGGCGAACTGCCCCTCGCCTGGGGCGTCGTCGAGTACGACGGGCCGGTCCTCCAGGCCGGCCCCCTCCGCGCCGGCGCCTTCGTCTCCTTCGAGCTGCACAACCTGGGACCGGGCCACTGGACGGTGATCGCCTGGAGCAACAGCGGCCGCGGCCCCACCCCCTCCCGGGCGGGGAATCTGCTCCTCAGCGACCCCATCCTCACCTTCCCCTCGGTCCAGGCGGACGCCCGGGGCGAAGCCGCTCTTGCGATCTGGTTCGGGCCGGAGGCGCGCGGTCTTCCCTTCTGGTTCCACGCCCTGGACCTCGAAGCGGGGAGGCTCTCCAACCCTCTCTTCGGGGTCGCGGAGTAGGCTGCCCGCCCTCCCGGGCGCATGGGCAAACCCCATGCCAGAGGCTCCGCCCGGACCGGGCACGGCGGCGCCGCCAGGACGGCGGAGCGGCGGCCGCCCCCTTGACGAGGTGAACCCGCCCGTTCCATGCTGCGTTTCGCGGGGAGGAGGCCGCTTCCGGCCCTCCCTGCCAGTTCCCTCTTTCCAAGGAGATCTGTCATGAGAAGCTTGTTCCCTTCGTCCAGGGGCCTCCGCCCCGGGCCGGCCTCCGGCCTTGATTCTCGGGGGGGGGGCCCTCTCCTGGCTTCTGCTGGTCCTGACCGCCGTGGCTGCAGGCACGGCCGCCTTGTCCGTTTCGGCGGAGGCGCCTGAACCGCCGCCGGCGCCGCTCGCCTCGACGGACGCCGAGGTCTGCCCCTGCCACTCGCCGAAGGTCGGCGCCTCCGGGGGCTACGTGGTCTGTACGGTCAAGCTGTCGCCGGTGCCGCCTTGCACCTTCGGGAACTGTGCGACGGAATCACCATGCGAGTGGAGTTACAGCCTGGAGGTCGAGGCTTGCGATCCGAGCATCAAGAAAGTCGTGCACCGCGGAGAGACAGCAGAAGTTCGAAATGGTCGGGCACAGCTCGGAGACTTCGACATCACGGTTGCTTGCGCGGCCACCGGAAAACCTCGAGTCTGGTTCAAGAATGCCGGAGGAACGACCATCGGCTGGACCGAAATCGAGTTCCAATGCGAGGAATGCCCGCAGTGATGGTGCCCTCCCACGCAGAAACGGCGGAGTCCGGCCGGGTGTCGGTTCTCCTGGCCCTGGCCGTTGCCGGAGGGCTCTCCCTGTGGGCCCTCCTGGGAGGGGCACCCGCGGGCGATGACGCCGCCGGGAGTACGGACCCGGAGCCTTCCAGCCGGCACCGGCC